>NZ_JBXWSK010000003.1:0-146674 GCF_059613385.1 Ruegeria sp. BHSA162 | reverse complement strand
ACATTCAGGCCGCGCGCCTCGGCCGTGTCAGCCGCAGCAAGAACCAGCGCCGCTGCGCCATCCGAGATTGACGAGGAATTGGCCGCCGTAACCGTGCCATCCTTGCGGAATGCCGGCTTCAGCGTCGGTATCTTTTCCGGCCGCGCCGATTTGGGCTGCTCGTCCGAATCCTGAATGATTTCACCTTTGCGGCTTCGGACCGTGACGGCTGCGATCTCGTCCGAGAAGGCCCCGCTGGCCTGCGCTTCGAGCGCATTCGACAGCGATTTCAACGCGTATTCGTCTTGCGCCTCTCGGGTGAATTGATAAGCCTCGGCGCAGTCTTCGGCAAAAGTGCCCATCAGGCGGCCCTTGTCATAGGCATCTTCCAACCCGTCCAGGAACATGTGATCCACCACCTGGCCGTGACCGATACGAGCCCCGCCGCGCATCTTGGGCAGCAAGTAGGGCGCATTCGTCATGCTTTCCATCCCACCCGCAACCATCGAGTCTGCATGGCCAAGCGCGATCTGATCGAACGCCATCATCGCCGCCTTCATGCCCGACCCGCACATCTTGTTCAGCGTGGTCGCAGGCACCTCTTCACCCAGACCTGCCGCAAACCCTGCCTGCCGCGCCGGAGCCTGCCCCTGACCGGCGGGCAGAACGCAGCCCATCAAAACCTCGTCGACCGTCTGCGTCTTGGCGTTTTCAAGCGCCGCGCGAATGGCGACGCCACCCAGTTCCGCCGCAGGCACGCCGTCGAACATTCCTTGAAACCCGCCCATCGGCGTCCGGGCCGCACCAGCGATCACAACCTCTTTCATGTGACGACTCCTCCTTTTGTCGAGTGCTTGGATACCGAATGGTAAGAAATGCCGTCTAGCGTATTTCTACGATCGATCGACGGAATCCGAGGGAAGTCACGTGGCACTGAGCAGCAAAACGACAGGCGAAACGCAGATCATCACAGTCGACGCCGCCCGCATCGACGCCGCCATGGCGATACAGTTCAAGGAAGACATGCGGACCCAAACCGCGGATGGCGCCGGTCGGATCATCCTGGACCTGTCTGCGGTCAAGTTCATAGACTCCAGTGGATTGGGCGCGATTGTGGCGTCCATGAAGCAACTTGGAAATGGGCGCAGGCTGGAACTGGCAGGATTGCAGCCTGTCGTGGCCAAGGTTTTTCGGCTGACGCGGATGGATACGGTTTTCAAACTGCATCCCAACTTGGATGACGCGCTGGCCTCCGAGTTGGAGTGAAGCGTCAGGGGGCAAATGGCGTGACAGTCAACTGCGAAGACGGCCGACTCGAAGTGGCGTTCCCTGCCGTCGAAGCCGAGGCCAGCCGCGCCATCGCTTCGTTGCACGCGGGGCTGTCGAATCTCGGTTTGCCGGGGCAAAAGACTGCCGACATCAAGATCGTGTTGGCCGAGGCGATCAACAATGTTGTCGAACACGCCTATGCTGAGCGCGCGCCCGGAATGGTTCGGGTTTCCGTGCTGGACTCCAAAGATTACCTGGAGGTCCAGATCACTGACACCGGGCACCCCTTGCCCGGCCTGAAGATGCCTGATGGTATTCCCGCCAGTGTGGAAACCGATACTTCAAACCTGCCCGAAGGTGGATTCGGTTGGTTCCTGATCCGCACATTGGCCGACGAGGTGCGGTATGACCGCAGAAACGGCCAAAACCTGCTATTCTTGCGGTTTGAGCGCACAAAAAAAGCGGATCGGCCACAATAACGCCCAGATCGGACCATTGTCGCGCCGCAAACGACCGGCAGAAACAAGGGGTAGCTCAGATAGCTTCCCTCGGCGCCATGTGTCACAGCCCCCACCCAGTGAACGGCGCCGAGGACCTTCTCCTTGAAATGACTGGACATCAGCCAACGGCACCCTAGTGTCGACGCGTTCAGGAGGAGACCCATTCCATGCGCGATTTCCACGCCCCCGGCCGTTCCGAGGTTTTATCGACCGAAGGGATGTGCGCAACCTCGCATCCGCTGGCTGCAAAGGTGGCGCTGGATATTCTGGGCCGCGGCGGAAACGCAATGGACGCCGCCATTGCCGCGGGCGTACTTCTGGGCATCTGCGAACCGCAGATGACAGGTCTGGGTGGCGACTGTTTCGTTCTTTACAATCGCGCTGGCGAAACGAAGGTGCGCGCGCTGAACGGATCCGGGCGGGCGCCCGCTGGCGCCTCGGCCGAAGATCTGCGGGCCCGTGGGTTGGCTGCGGTGCCACTTGACGGCCCCGAAGCGGTGACGATCCCCGGGGCTGTTGACGCATTCTGCCACCTGTCAGAGGCCGAGGGTCGATTGGGGATCGAGGCCCTTCTTCAACCTGCAATTCACTATGCCGAAACGGGCGTTCCGGTTGCACCTCGCGTCGCGCATGACTGGTCGATCGGGGCCGAAACGCTGCAGGGCGCAGCCCGGGATCACTATCTGATCGACGGCCGCGCCCCAACGACAGGTCAGATGTTTCGCGCTCCGGGTCAGGCAGAAGTCCTGCGTCGCGTGGCCCGAAGGGGGCGTGACGCCTTTTACGAGGGCGAAATCGCCGATGACATGCTGGCCGCGTTGAATTCCCGAGGCGGTGTTCATTCGGCCACGGACTTTCACGACACAAAGTTCATCGAAGCCTCACCGGTCGGAGGTGACTACCGCAACGCTGAACTGCTGGAACATCCGCCGAACGGACAAGGCGCGACTGCGATCCTGCTTCTCAACATCCTCAAGCATTTCGACATTGCAGGCATGGACCCGTCGGGCGCCGAACGGGCGCATATCGAAGCCGAGGCGACCAAGCTGGCCTACGATGCACGCAACCGGTTCATCGCCGACCCGGATCATACGTCGCGCATGGAACATTTTCTGGCGCCGGAAACGGCGGCAAAGCTGGCCGAGCTGATTGATCCCCGGCGCGCCATGACTGCCGCAGCGCCGCTGACCGAAGCCGTGCACAAGGACACAGTTTACGTCACGGTCGTCGACCGGGACCGTATGGCTGTTTCTCTGATCTATTCGATCTTCCACAGCTTCGGATCGGGCATCGCCTCGGAAAAATTTGGCATACTCCTGCAGAACCGCGGATGTGGTTTCAACCTTGAACCGGGACATCCGAACGAGCTGGGCGGCGGCAAGCGCCCGATGCACACGATCATTCCCGCGATGCTGAAGCAAAACGGTCAGATAGCCATGCCGTTCGGCGTGATGGGCGGGGCCTATCAGCCGACAGGCCACGCGCGCCTGGTTTCCAACCTTCTGGATTTCGACTTGGGGCTGCAGCACGCCGTCGACGCACCCCGAGTTTTTGCCGACGGTTCGATCTTGAAGATCGAACCCGGTTACGATCGCAGGATCGCGCAACAATTGTCGGAAATGGGGCACAATGTCGTCGAAACGGAAACGCCACTGGGCGGTGCGCAGGCGATCCGAATCCATCAAAGCGGAGTATTGGAGGGCGCCAGCGATCCCCGAAAGGACGGTTGCGCTTTGGGTTACTGACGCCGCAATGGCGTCAGCACCGTATCAGTTCAGCTGGAAGTGCAGCGGATAGCTGCCGTCCTGAAATGGCCCGAACATGTTGGGAATATCAGGATGATCAACAGGTTCGCCAGACTGGTCGGCAATCAGATTTTGCTCTGATACATAAGCCACATAGAAGGATTGATCGTTCTCGGCCAGCAAATGGTAGAACGGCTGATCCTTGATCGGGCGGCTGTCTTCGGGAATTGCCTCGTACCATTCCTCGGTGTTCGCAAATTCCGGATCCACGTCAAAAATCACCCCTCGGAAGGGATGTTTCTTGTGACGAACCACCTGGCCCAGGCGGTACTTTGCATGTGTCTTCAGCATTGTTTCAGCCCCCAAGGCACTTACTAAACCTTTCCGCCGGCAATTGCCAATCATTGATCTGAAATTCGCGGAAACAGTCTGTGAACCTATGCCTGACAGTCGACGGCCTGCTGCACGGTTTCTTATACGATTGTGATTTCCTCGGCCTGCAATCTGCGCTAGAATAAAGAAAAAAGGCACGAGGCACATGAGCAGAAAACTTCTCGTACTCTTCGGGGTGCTGTTTTTGGCATCCTGTGGGGGCGGCGCACAGCGTCCGCCCAGCAACCTCAATGACGCTTGCGCCATCGCACGCGAGCGGCCGGACATGATCAAGGCGTTCAAGAGCACCGAACGCAAATGGGGTGTTCCGGTCCATGTCCAGATGGCAACCATCTACCAAGAAAGCCGCTATCGTCACGACGCCCGGACGCCCCACAAATATGTTCTTGGGGTTATTCCGATGGGCCGTCAGAGCAGCGCCTATGGCTTCAGCCAGGCCCTGGACGGAACCTGGGAAGAATACCAGCGCGAAACCGGGAAGCGGCGCGCCAAGCGTGACCGCATTCGTGACGCATCAGATTTCGTCGGATGGTACATGAACAAAAGCAGTCAGAAGATCGGCATCTCGACCAGCGACACGCGGAACCAGTATCTGGCGTATCACGAAGGTCGCGCGGGTTACGCACGCGGCAGCCATTACGGCAAGACCTGGTTATTGAACGTGGCCAATGACGTGGACGCACGCGCGCAGATGTACCAGGCGCAGCTGTCCAGCTGCCGCTATTGAAAGAGCCGCGGGTCAGCGATTTTCTGACCCGCGCCGCGCCTTGTTCGAAAACAGGCCGCTGTCGATTCTGACATCTTCGTTGAGGGGGCCCAGCAGCACCGTGGTTTGACCCCCGGCGTTGTCGTAGATGACCCATTTCCTCAGCTCGATCGGATTAGCCGTGAACATCAGCTCGATCCGCCCGGACTCGGGGTTTTTCGGGTCCTGCGCGGTGACGACCGTGGCTGTGCCATCAAATGTGTGGCCGACTACCATGTTGGCCTGCGACAGGTTCACGTTGCGCGCCAGAACCAGCGACAGCGGTGTGCGCTTCAACGGGTACTGCTCGGGCGGCTGGTTTGATTTGGGGTCGAACACCATCACCGTGCCGGCATTGGCCAACACGACCGCACTGTTGGGCGGATCGTATTCGAACCGCATCTTTCCGGGGCGCTGCAGCCACAGCTTGCCGGTACTCAGCGATCCGTCATCGTTGACTTGGGTAAACGTCGTCTGAACGGCCTTCAATCCGTTCAGATAGTTCGAGATCTGCGACAAGGGAAGCTTGTCGGCGGCCCAGGCTGCAGGGGCAGTCAAAGCAAGGGCAAGGGCAAAGGCAATCTGTTTCATGACACACAGATATGCGCTCTGCCCTTGTTATTAAATATCCTACTGTTCCGGGACGAGGATTTCGCGTTTGCCCACGTGATTTGCTGCCGAAACAACGCCTTCGTCCTCCATCTGCTCGACCAGCCGTGCAGCCTTGTTGTAGCCGATGGCAAGTTTCCGCTGGATGTAAGAGGTTGAACACTTGCGATCCTTGATCACGATGGCAACCGCCTGATCGTACAGCGCATCCTCACCATTGGTGTTGCCGCCGGTGTTCAGCCCCAGAACCGCGTCGATATTGTCGGCCTTGTCCTCGGACGGGCCGTCCAGCACGCTGCCGACATAGTCGGGCGGGCCATACTGCTTGAGGTGGTTCACGACCTCCTCGACCTCTTCATCCGACACGAACGGCCCGTGGCAGCGAGTGATCTTGGCGCCGCCAGCCATGTACAGCATGTCGCCCTGCCCCAGCAGCTGTTCGGCCCCCATCTCGCCCAGGATGGTCCGGCTGTCGACTTTCGACGTCACCTGGAACGAGATCCGGGTCGGGAAATTGGCCTTGATCGTGCCGGTGATGACGTCCACCGAGGGCCGCTGCGTGGCCATGATCAGGTGGATGCCCGAAGCCCGCGCCATCTGCGCCAGACGCTGGATGCAGGCTTCGATCTCCTTGCCGGCCACCATCATCAGGTCAGCCATCTCGTCGACGATGACGACGATATAGGGCATGGCCTTGGGTTCGAACTCTTCCGTCTCGAAAACGGGTTCTCCGGTTTCGTCGTCGAACCCGGTCTGGACCGTGCGGCTGAACATCTCGCCCTTGGACAGCGCGTCCTTCACCCGGCCGTTGTAGCCGGCGATGTTGCGCACGCCCATCTTGGACATCTTGCGATAGCGGTCCTCCATTTCGCCGACGACCCATTTCAGGGCAACCACCGCCTTTTTCGGGTCGGTCACGACCGGCGACAGCAGATGCGGGATGCCGTCATAGACGGAAAGTTCCAGCATCTTTGGGTCGATCATGATCAGGCGGCATTCGTCCGGTGTCAGCTTGTAGAGCAGCGACAGGATCATCGTGTTGATCGCCACCGACTTGCCCGAACCGGTCGTCCCGGCGATCAGCAGGTGGGGCATCTTGGCCAGGTTGGCCACGACCGAGTCTCCGCCGATATCCTTGCCCAGCGCCAGCGGTAGCGCATGGGTGCCGTCGCCGAAATCGCGGCTTGCCAGGATTTCGCGCAGGACCACCATCTCGCGGTTCTCGTTGGGCAGTTCGATGCCGATGACCGAACGTCCGGGCAGGGTCGAGACCCGCGCCGACAGCGCCGACATAGACCGGGCGATATCATCGGCCAGCCCGATCACGCGGCTGGCTTTCAGGCCCGGTGCGGGTTCCAACTCGTACATCGTGACGACAGGGCCGGGGCGGACACTGACGATCTCGCCTTTGACCCCATAATCATCCAGCACGTTCTCCAGCATCCGCGCGTTTTCCTCCAGCGCTTCGTCACTGAGGTGATGACGCTGAATGCCCGACGGGTTCGTCAACAGGCTGAGCGGCGGCAGTTCGAAATCCGTGTGCCGCTCTTCGAAAGACAGGCTGGGCTGCGCTTCGGCCTGAGCCCGTCGCGACGGCAGGACGTTGCGCCGGACGGGTTGCGCCACGACCGGCTTGCGCGGTTCGGCAACCGGGATCTTCAATGCCGGGCGTGCCTCGGCGATTGGGTCCTCTGCATCCTCGAACACCTGATCGTCGTCGATATCCTCCGGCGCATAGGCCGAGACCGGGTCTTCCGCGAACGTCTCCATTTCCGCAGAAGGCTGCGCCGGGTGACCTGTCAACGGCGGCTCGGGCGGGAGCCCGGCAGCAGTCAGCGGAGGTTCGGGCGGAAGGTTGCCCGCTCGCGGCGCATTCAGGATCAGCGGGTCGGGACCACGGCCGCGCCCCTTGGTCAGCGGGCGGTTCGGATCGGGCTCGGGCGCGATTTCACCGGTAGCGACCTTGCGGTTCTGGATCACCGCGGAGATCTTCGAGCGGATCCGGTCCTCGCCCGGCATCTCGTAATATCCGGTAACAGGTTCCGGGTCGACCAGTTCGGGTTCGGGCATCGGCTCGGGGCGGCGGATCAGGCCGGGCATGCGCGCAAGCAGGCCCGTTTTGACGGGCTCGGGTGCTGCGATCTCGGGCTCTTCAAAGACCGGATCGGCATAGGCCAGTTCATCCTCGAATTCGGCACCGGCGGCCTGGGTTGCCTTGCGTTCCTGCCGCTTTTCCCGGCGCGCCTGCGCGGCACGGGCCGTGGCCGAGGCCCCCTGCCCCAGCGCGGTCATCAGCATGTCATAGGCCATCACCAGACCCAGCAGGAAAGCCCGGAACCCGTGCCGGACGTCCGATTTGGTGAAACCCAGCACAAAGACGCCCAATGCCAGCATGCCGGCCGCCATGGCCAGCGACATCAGCTTGACCATGAAATGCGACGAGATCGGCAACAGCGTCAGCAGCGCCCCCATCACCGTGTCGCCGAACAGACCGCCCAGACCAAAGCTGTGCGTCGCGCGCCATTCGGCGCCGGGCACCAGCGTTGCGGCATAGACCGAGAGGACGGCGATCCAGATCGGCGCGAAAATCAGGCGGGCCACGGCGCGATCCTCGCCGAAATGGCCGGCAAAGCGCACGCCCCAGCCGACCAGCACCAGCGCGATGCCAAAGCTGCCCCAGCCCACGATCATGAACAACGGTGCGGCGATCGAAGCGCCGAACCGGCCCAGCCAGTTCTGCACCGGCGCGTCGGTCGAGACCATCCAGTTCGGATCATCCGGCGTGTAGGACCAGATCATCGCCGCGGCGGCCAGGCCGGCCAAGATCAAGGCGATCCCGATCAGTTCCTTGCTGCGCCGCTCGATCGCGGCCTGGGTGGTGCTGTCCAACAATGGGTCGCGGTTGCGCGCGTTGTAAGATGCCATGTGCCCTCGTACCTCACGAATAGATGCAGTCGCGGAGCGTGATCAGCCCGCGCTGCATCTCTGTTTTTGGGGCCACCATCGCGACCCTGATAAAGCCTTTGCCCGGGTTCTGCCCCGGATCCCCTTGTGAAAGATATGCGCCCGGCAGGACCCGAACCCCGGTTTCCTGCCACAGTTTCAATGCGGCCTGCTCGCCATCCTCGACGGGCAGCCAAAGAAAGAATCCCGCCTCGGGCGGCATATAGCCCTGAACGCCCGCAAACACCTGATCGGCGATGGCATATTTTTCCTGATACAGCGCGCGGTTTTCCTGAACATGCGCCTCGTCGGCCCAGACCCTGGCCGCCGCGGCCTGCAACGGCAGCGGCAAGGGCGCCCCGGCATAGGCGCGCAACTGCTTGACCCGCTTGATGCTTTCCGGCCCGCCCGCGATCAGCCCCGACCGCAGCCCCGCCAGGTTCGACCGTTTCGACAGCGAGTTGAACAGCGTGATCCGCTCGGGATCGGCGCCCAGCTCCTGCGCGACGGTCAGGATGCCGGTGGGCGGCGTATCGCGGTAGATCTCGGAATAGCACTCGTCGGCGAAGATGCGGAAATCGTACCGCTCGGCCAGCCGGATCAGCTCGGCCCAGTAGTCGCGCGAGGCGACGGCACCCTGCGGGTTGGCGGGCGAACAGATATAGGCGACGGCGGTGCGGTTCAGCACATCCTCTGGCAGGCCGGCATAGTCCGGTAGATGCCCGGTGGCCGCGGTGGCCGGCACGAAATACGGCTGCGCCCCGACCGAGATCGAGGCCACCATGTAGACTTGATAGAACGGGTTGGGGCACAAAACGATCGGCCGCTGGCCGTTCTTCTGCTCGGGGCAGAGCGCCATCGCGGCGTTATACAACCCCTCGCGCGTGCCGTTCAGTGCCATGATGTTGGTCTCGGGGTCCATCCGCACGCCATAGCGACGGTCGATCCAGTTGGCGATGGCCCCGCGCAGCGCGTCGGACCCCTCGTTCGGCGGGTATTTCTGAAATCCGGCGGCATTTTCCACGATGACATCGGTCACCCAGGGCGGAAAGTCATGCTTGGGCTCGCCAATCGTCATATGCACGACATCACCGCCCGGCACGTGATGGTCGAGCAGGGCGCGTAGACGCGGAAAAGCATAGGCCGGTAGGTTCGAAAACCGCTCGGGGAAATTCATGACTGCTGCCTCGATACCGGGATCATTGGCGCCCCGGTTTTCCAGCAGATTACAGGCCGAACCCCCGCGCGTCCAGACAAAGAGGTTCCGAATCAGGGGATTGTGGCATTCAGGTCAGAACCGCCTCGGCCGCCGCGCCCAGCCGCAAAAGCGCCTCTTCCGAGCCCGGATAGCCCAACATCATCAGCCCGCAGGACGGTATCGTGGTGGGCAGCGACAGCGCCGCCAGCCCCATCAGGTTGCCGATCCGGGTGTTGCGCAGGGCCAGAAGGTTCTCGGTGACGTAGTAGTCATGGTCGTTCATCAGCCGGTCCAGATCCGGCGGCAGGATCGGCGCGGTGGGGGCCAGAACCGCGTCAAAGCCGGCGGTGGCCGCGTCCCAGGCCGACCGGCAGGCTTTCAGCCGCGACCACGCGGCCACGTAATCCGGGCCGGAATGCCCCTTGCCCGCGCGGAACCGTTCAAGGATTTCGGGATACATCGCCTCAGGGTTGGCCTCGATCACGTCACGCCACAGGCCATAGGCTTCGGTGGTGTAGAGAACACCGGACAGGCCCATCGCCTCGACCAGTTCCGGCACCTCCAGCGGCACGATTTCGGCCCCTGCATCACGCAAGCGGTCCAGCGCCTCGGCATAGGCCTGGCGTGGCGCGTCGCGCAGATCGTCCTGCGCGATGGTCTGCAGATCGGCAAACCGCCGCCCCTTCAGGCTGGCGCCCCGCAGATCGGCCGGCGTTCCGCCTTCCAGCAGCGCCAGCATCTGCGCCGCATCCTCGACCGACCGCGCCAGCGGGCCGACCGTGTCGAACCGCAGGCACAGGGGCACCACGCCCTCGAGGCTCAACCGCCCCGACGTGGTTTTCAGCCCCACCAAGTCGTTCCACGCGGCCGGAATGCGCACCGATCCGCCCGTATCCGAGCCGATTCCGCAGGCCGCCAGACCAAAGGCCACCGACGCCACCGCACCCGAGGACGACCCGCCCGGAACCGCCTTTTCGTCATTCACGCAGGGCGGCGTCGCGGTGACGGGGTTCAGGCCAAGGCCCGAGAAGGCCAGCTCGCTCATATGCGTCTTGCCCAGACAGACCGCGCCCATGGCCGTCGCGTTGCGCAGAACGGTTGCGTCATGGTCGGGAACCCGGCCGCGCAGCAGGGCCGATCCGGCCTCGGTTCCGATCCCGGCGGTGTCGAACAGATCCTTCCAGCTGATCGGCACCCCATCCAGCAGGGACCGGCGCAGCCCTTGGGCCACCCGTTCCTTGGCCGCGCGGGCTTCGGCGCGGGCGCGGTCATGCGTGACGCGGGCATAGATGCGATCGCGGTGCGGATGGGCGTCGATGGCCGCCAGATAGACCTCGGTCAGTTCCTCGGGATCGATCTGCCCCATGCCGATCCCCCGGCCCAGGTCACATGCCGTCATGGTCAGCCAGTCCTGCATCTTTGCCCCCTTGTCGGAAAAATTCGTGTTTCGGCGACGGTAGCGACAGGACTGCACATGGACAATCCCGAAAGGGCGCGCATATTGCACCGCATGACACAGGTTTCCGATATCTTGATCGTGGGCGGCGGGCTGAACGGCCCTGCCCTGGCGCTGGCGCTGGCGCAGACCGGGCACAGCGTCACCGTGATCGACGCGCTGGCCGAGAAGGTGCGCAAGAACGCGGCGTTCGACGGGCGTGCCTATGCGCTGGCGCTGGCCTCGCAACGGTTGCTGGCCGCGATCGGCATTTGGGAGCGGGTCGCGGACCACGCCCAGCCGATGTTGGAGATCAAGGTCACCGATGGCCATGCGGGCGCAGGCCCGTCGCCGTTTTTCATGCATTTCGACCATGCCGAGATCGAGGAAGGCCCGATGGGCTATATGGTCGAGGACCGTCACCTGCGGCGCGCGTTTCTTGCGGCGATGGAGGCAGAACCGGCGATCACTCGGGTCGATGGCAAAACCGTGGTTGCGCAGGAAACCGGGCCTGGTGGCGTGACCGTGTCGCTGCATGACGGATCGGCGCTGTCCGGTCGGCTTCTGGTGGGGTGTGACGGCCGCCGCAGCGGCACCGCCGCCCGCGCCGGGATCAAGCGGACTGGATGGGACTACGGCCAGACCGCGCTGGTCTGCGCCATCGAACACGACCTGCCCCACCACGGCATCGCACATCAGTTCTTCATGCCCCCCGGCCCGCTGGCGATCCTGCCGCTGACCGGCAACCGCAGCTCGATCGTCTGGAGCGAACGCTCTGACACCGCGCAGCGCATCAACGCGCTGGACGAGGCCGAGTACCTTCAAGTTCTGCGGCCCAGGTTCGGCGATTTTCTGGGTAACATCCGCCTGCAGGGCGACCGGTTCACCTATCCGCTGAACCTGACCATCGCCAATTCCTTCATCGCAGAGCGGCTGGCACTGGTGGGTGATGCGGCCCATGGCATGCACCCGATCGCCGGTCAGGGGCTGAACGCCGGGCTGCGCGACGTCGGCGCTCTGGCCGAGGTGCTGACGCTGGCCGGGCGACGCGGCGAGGACATCGGCTCGGTGCTGGTTCTGGAGCGCTACCAGGAATGGCGCCGCTTTGACACGGCGGCCCTGGCAATGGCGACGGATGTGTTCAACAAGCTGTTTTCGAACGACAATCCGATCCTGCGGCTGGGGCGCGACATCGGAATGGGCATCGTGGGCTCCCTGCCCGGCCTGCGCCGCGGCTTCGTGCGAGAGGCCGCCGGTTTGACAGGCGACCTGCCCAGGTTGCTGCAGGGCCGCCCGATCTAGTCGAGCTTGCGCGCCTCGTCCACCAGCATCACCGGAATCCCGTTGCGGATGGGAAAAGCCAGACCAGCGGCTTTCGAGACCAGCTCCTGCCGCTCGGCGTCATATTCCAGGGTGGTGTGGGTCTGGGGGCAGATCAGCGCCTCGAGCATGTGGCGGTCGAACCCCGGTTCCGTTTCAGTCATTGCAGTTGTTCCTCGTTTGAACCCCCGCGCAGCGAGAATTCGATCAGTGTGACAAGCGTTTCGCGCCGGGTGCGCAGACAGGGCGCCTCAAGCAGGGCCTGCTTGTCCTCAGGGTCGAAATCCAGAAGCATAGACAGGGAATTGACCAGCAATTCGTCATCCGCCTCGTTCAGTGACTCCCAATCGGTCGAGAGCTGGCGAGCGGAAAAGTACCGCCCCAGCAGACGCAGGAAACCGGACCGGTCGAACGTATCGTCGATTTCCCCTTTGCCCAGATCGCGGTCGAACCCGTCCCAGGTGACGGCGCAGCGACGATACGGCGTGAAACCATCCAATTCGGATTGGATGCGAAATCGGGACACACCGGACAACGTGATCAGATAGCGCCCGTCTTCGGTCTCGGAAAACTGCGTTACACGTCCGGCGCATCCGATCCGATGCAACTTGGTGTCGTCGTTCTGACAAGGGTTCGGCTGGACCATGCCGATCAACCGCTCTTTGGTTTTCAAGGCGTCATCCAGCATTTGCAGGTAGCGAGGCTCGAAAATATGCAGCGGCAGGCGCGACCGGGGCAGCAACAGCGCCCCGGGCAGAGGAAACACGGACACCGTGTCCGGCAGATCGGCGGGATGCATCATGTTTCCGATTCTAGCTCTGATGCGCGGTTAGGCAAATATCATCGAGCTGAGTTTGCGGCGACCGTTCAAAACGATCGGGTCATTGGCCTTGAGCGCATCGAAGATGGTGAACAACTGCGCCTTGGCTGCGCCATCATTCCATTCCCGATCGCGGCGGAACAGCTCCAGAAGCTGGTCAACCGCCTCGGCGGCCTTGCCGTTGGCATAGAGCGCTTGCGCCAGGTCAAACCGGGCCTGATGGTTGTCGGGATCTGCTTCGACCGCTGCCGTCAACTCGGCCACCGGCCCGGCATTTGCGGCCTGTTTGGCCAGTTCCAGCTGCGCATGGGCAGCTTCCAACTCGGCCGTCGTTGAAATCTCGGCCGGAGCGCCGTTCAGGATCGCCTCGGCCTGATCAAGGTCACCCATCGCGATATGCGCCCGCACCAGGCCGCCATAGGCCGCGGCATGTTTGGGGTCTTCGCCAAGAATGGCGGCAAAGGTCTGGGCCGCATCCACTGCCGCGCCATCATTCAGCATCTCTTCGGCGGCCTCCACGGCCTCGTCCAGCTGCCCGCCCGGGCTCTGGCCACCGGCGGCCTCGATCACACGGTCGATAAAGGCCTTGATCTCCGATCCTGGCAAAGCGCCTTGGAATCCGTCAACCGGCTGCCCCTTGAAGAAGGCATAGACGGTCGGAATCGACTGGATACGCAATTGTGAGGCGATCATCTGCGCCTCGTCCACGTTGATTTTCACCATCTTGACCGCGCCCTTGGCCGCGGTCACGGCCTCTTCCAAGGCCGGACCCAAGGTCTTGCAGGGACCGCACCAGGGCGCCCAGAAGTCGACGATAATGGGCAATTCCTGCGATGCCTCGACGACATCGGCCATGAAAGTGGCCTCGGTTCCGTCTTTGATCAGATCGGTGGCTGCGGGGCTGCCGGCGCCGTTCAGAAGTTCCATGGCATTCACTCTCCGGATTCAGTCTTGCGCCTTATATGCAACCAGCCGACCGGGAAACCAAGGGCCGAGTTGCGGAATCCCGCACAGATCAAAGATCGAAACTGGCAAAGACGGGCGCGTGGTCGCTGGGCTTCTCCCAGCCGCGCGCGTCGCGCAGGACGCGGCTGGAATGGCCGGCGTTCGAGATATCAGGCGTCGCCCAGACGTGATCCAGGCGCCGCCCCTTGTCAGCCGCATCCCAGTCACGGGCGCGATAGGACCACCAGCTGTAGAGCTGTCCCTCGGGGATGTCCTGCCGGGTGATATCGACCCAGCCGCCCGCATCCTGCGTCTCGGCCAGTTGCGCGACCTCGATCGGCGTGTGCGACACGACCTTGAGCAGTTGCTTGTGCGACCACACGTCATCCTCGCGCGGGGCGATGTTCAGGTCACCGACCAGAATGGATTTCTGCGGCTTTTCAGCGTGGAACCAGTCGCGCATGTCGGTCAGGTAATCCAGCTTCTGGCCAAATTTCTCGTTCACCTCGCGATCGGGAACGTCGCCGCCTGCCGGGACGTAGAAATTGTGGATGATCACCCCGTTTTCCAGTTGCCCCGCCACATGCCGGGCATGGCCCAGCCCGGCAAAGTCCTGATCGCCCAGATCCGTGATCGGCAGGCGCGACAGGATGGCCACGCCGTTATAGCCCTTTTGACCGCGGGCAATCATGTGGGTGTAGCCAAGTTCCGCGAATCCCTCGGTCGGGATCTTGTCGACCGGCGATTTGCACTCTTGCAGGCACAGCACGTCCGGCGCTTCTTCCTGCAGCAGCTTCAGCACGATCGGCTCGCGCAGGCGAACGGAATTGATGTTCCAGGTGGCCAGAGTGAAAGGCATGATCGGGGTTCCCTTGTCGCGACTCGGGCAAACTAGCGCGGCAGGTGCCGGGGTGCCATCCGAAAAAAAGCCGGGCCAAAGGCCCGGCAGTCCAACAGGGAGGTACATGTCATGACCCGGACATGCACGGGATGGGATTATCCTAAAGATGCTTGCAGAGTATCACTTTGATCCACATCAATCCACCTATGGTTACGACACCAGTCGATATCCACCAGATTCTGTGACCAAAAGGCGCGCATTGGAGGGATCGGGCTCGATTTTCTGACGCAGCCGGTAGATGTGCGTTTCCAGCGTATGTGTGGTTACACCGGCGTTGTAGCCCCAGACCTCGTGCAGCAGCACATCGCGCGCCACCACGCCGTCGGTCGAGCGATACAGGAACTTGAGAATGTTGGTTTCCTTCTCGGTCAGCCGAATCTTGCGGTCGTCCTCGGTGATCAACATCTTCATCGCGGGTTTGAAAGTATAGGGCCCCAGGACAAAAACGGCATCTTCAGACTGTTCGTGCTGGCGCAGCTGCGCACGGATCCGGGCCAGAAGCACCGGGAACTTGAACGGCTTTGAAACATAGTCGTTGGCGCCCGCATCCAACCCCAAAATCGTATCGGCATCGCTGTCATGGCCGGTCAGCATCAGGATCGGGCTTTTGACCCCCTGCTTGCGCATCAGGCGGCACAGCTCACGCCCATCCGTGTCGGGCAAACCCACATCCAGGATCACAAGGTCATAGATGGCTTCGCGCGCCCGCTCCATCGCGGATTGGCCGTCGGAGGCTTCGAATACATCAAAGTCCTCGGTCATCACCAACTGCTCGCTGAGCGCCTCGCGCAGGTCTTCATCGTCATCGACCAGCAGGATTTTCTTGAGTTGCGCCATGTCCCGGTCCTCCTAAACCTTTTGCAACACTTGAGCGTGGAAGATGCAATCAACAAGTTTTGCTGCAATGCTCTCACGCCCTCGTGTCTGTTGGGCCGGAAATGTTTCACATTTCCTTTCGAACGGGCTAGGACGAGGGTCGAACGTTACAGGATAACATCAATGAGTCTCATTCCAGACATCACCGAGTTGCTGGCCCGGGCGCGTGCCGACCTTCGGATGGGCGTTCCGGTCGTGCTGACGGATGACGGGGATTTCAGCGTTGTCGCCGTCGCCGCAGAGACACTCAACCCGCAGCGTCTGGCGGACCTGAGGGGTCTGGGCGACACGCCTGTGGTTGCCATCACCGGACGACGGGCCGAAACGCTCAAAGCCCGCGCCTATGACGGTGATCTTGCTCGGGTCGTGATTCCGGCCGAGGCTGATCTGGGGTGGGTGCAGGCGGTTGCAGACCCGTCCGATGACCTGAATGCCCCGATGAAGGGGCCCTTGATGACTCAGCGCCAGGGCAATGCACACCTTCATCGCATCGCAATCGCACTGACCAAATCCGCCCGCCTGCTGCCGGCCGCTGTGGTGGTTGCGGTCGAAAACGGCCGGGCCTTTGCGGCGACACACGGTCTGACCTGCATCGACCACACACGCGCCGCGCCGCATCTGGCCGATCGCAGCCCCTTGCACGAGGTGGTGGCCGCGCGCCTGCCGATGGAGGTGTCCGAGGCCGGTCGTCTGCACGTCTTCCGCCCAGAGGACGGTGGCGAGGAGCACTATGCCATCGAAATCGGCCGCCCGGATCGCTCGAAACCTGTTTTGGCTCGGTTGCATTCGGCCTGTTTTACCGGTGATCTGATGGGCAGCCTGAAATGCGACTGCGGCCCGCAACTGCGCGGTGCCCTGGCCCAGATGGGGGCCGAGGGGCATGGCGTTCTGCTGTATCTCAACCAGGAAGGTCGCGGGATCGGCTTGGCCAACAAAATGCGCGCCTATTTCCTGCAGGATCAAGGCTTCGACACGGTCGAAGCCAACCACCGGCTTGGGTTTGAAGATGACGAGCGCGATTTCCGCCTGGGATCGGACATCCTGAAATCGCTCGGGTTCAGTTCGGTCCGGTTGCTGACCAACAACCCGGCGAAGATCGCAATGATGGAACGGACCGGGATTGCCGTTACCGAGCGTGTGCCGCTGAAGGTCGGGGAAACCGCCCACAACCGGGCCTATCTGGCGACCAAGGCCTCGAAATCGGGCCACCTGCTGTGAGCCCTCTTGATCTGGTGGTGACGCCGACCGGAGTACGGTTCTTCGGCCGCAGGTTTCCCTGCACCCTCGGCAAAGGTGGCCTTAGCAACCACAAGCGCGAGGGCGACGGGGCCACCCCCACAGGGCACCACCACATTGTCGGAATGCTGTACCGCCCGGATCGGATTGCGCCTCCCGCCCCGTGGGCTTTGCCCATCGGGCCGGGCGATCTGTGGTCGGATGACGATAGGGATCAGGACTACAACCAACACGTTCGCGCGCCCTATCCATGCAGTCACGAACGCCTGCGTCGGGCAGACCCGCTGTACGATCTGGTGCTGATTACCGATTGGAATTGGCCCGTCGCCACACCGGGCAGCGGATCAGCGATCTTTCTGCATCAGTGGCGCAGACCGGGCTATCCGACCGAAGGCTGCGTGGCGTTCCGGCGCGACGATCTGCACTGGATCGCGCGGCGCGTCGCACCCGGAACCCGGATCATCATTCCGCGGGTTTGACCCGGTCACCAAAGATGGCCGACCCCACCCGGACATGAGTTGCACCCAGCGCGATCGCGGTTTCAAAATCGCTGCTCATCCCCATGGACAGGCCATCCAGCCCGTTCCTGCCCGCGATCTTGGCCAGCAGAGCAAAATGCAGCGCGGGCTCCTCGTCGACGGGCGGAATGCACATCAACCCACGCACCGGCAGGTCAAGTGATCGACATTCGGCGACAAAATCATCGGCCTCGGCGGGTATAACCCCGGCTTTCTGGGCCTCTTCGCCGGTATTCACCTGAATGAACAGATCAGGACACTGCCCCAGCTCTTGCGCCAGCCGCGCAAGGGTTTTGGCCAGTTTGGGACGGTCGACCGAGTGGATCGCGTTGCACAGTTCCATCGCCTGCCGCGCCTTGTTGGTTTGCAGCGGACCAATCAGATGCAGATCAATATCGGAATAGCTTTCACGGAAGGCGGGCCACTTGCCGGCGGCCTCCTGCACCCGGTTTTCACCAAAACACCGGTGACCCTGCTTCAACACGGCCTCGACCCGGTCGTTGGGCTGCACCTTGGATACGGCAATCAGCCGGACCGAGCCCTTGGGGCGGCCGGCTGCGGCTTCGGCCTTAGCGATGCGGGCGGTGATTTCTTGCAGCGACATGGATTCCCTCTGTTTCCATTTGTCCGCAGAAAAACACCATGTCGGCGCAAATGAAAAGGGCGGGTCCGAAGACCCGCCCTCAAACCTAACGGTTCAGATCAACTTAGAAGTTGAACTGAGCACCGAAGTCAGCGCGCAGGCGGCCGTCGCCGTCGCCAACTTTCGACTGGCCGATACCACCGCGCAGCGATGCACCGCCGCCCAGGTCGTAGATGGCGCCAATGCCGTACTGCTGGGTGTCGTTGTCAGCCGAACCGTCGCCGTAAGCGAAGGTCAGGGTGGTTGCAGCGCCAACGTTGTAGGCTGCCGACAGACCGTATGCAGTGCCGTTCAGCGAGTCGTCTGCAACGTCATCGTCTGCGACGAAGATGGTGCCCGAGAAGTCGCCGAATTCAGCACCCAGAGTCAGGACTGCCAGGCTCTGCTTCTCAACAGCGTCGCCGATGGCGCTGGTTTCACCATAAGCAACAGCTGCGGTGAAGTTGTTGAAGCTGTAGGTGAAGCTGATGTCCCAACGGTCTGCGCTGTCTGCAACACCGTTCAGGCCAAAGGTTGCCTGGTCGTACGACGCGCCGAAGGCGAAGTCACCAACTGCGTACTGGAAGAACACAGCGTTCGAACCTGCACCGGTCGACGAGTAGCCCAGGAAGCTGTAGTCAACGCCCGAGTACTGGCCGATGAAGTTTTCCAGGCCCGGCTCGTTACCGTAGTAGTTTGCCAAGTTGTCGAACGAACCAGCAACGTTGCCGGCGTCAACACGCAGACCACCATAGATGACCGAGAAGCGAGCGCCGTTCAGGCCGGCTGCGTTTGCTTCGCCGGTGTTGGCGTTTTCGTCAGCCTGCAGACGAACACGTGCTTCAAAGCGGACGCCACCGTCGGTTTCCGCGATGCCGTCGATGTTCAGGCGGAAGCGCGAGACCAGGATGGTTTCGTCGGTTGCAACGGTTGCGGTGTTTGTGGTGGTCTGGTCGGTCAGCGTGGTGGTCTGACCAGTGTTGGTCGCACCGCTGGTGGTCGTGGTGGTCACGCCAGTGTTGGTGACGGTCACGCCGGTGTTGAAGTTGGTCACAACGCCGGTACGGTCTTCCAGGTAACCGATACCAAAGCGGCCATAACCGCTGAACTTAACTTCGGCCGCGGCAACCGATGCGGTTGCGATCAGTGCGGTCGATGCGAAGAGAACTTTTTTCATCTTGTTTCCCTCGGTTTCAATAATTTCTACTCGACACATACCTGCTGCATATGTCTCAGCACGCAGACCGTTTCGCTCTTTTTGCCCCTGTTGCGCAAGCATGCCTTGGACAGCTTCGGTTCTTTGACCCCAAATTGGTGCAAGGATGCCACAGTCGAATTCACCCCGATATTTCAGCGGCACCGGTACGTAAGCCAAGAATGGGGTTGTTGCAGCACAGTACGTTGTCTAGGAGTATCTCCTAGCAAAGCAAAACATGTGAAAACAGGACCTGCCGACGATGCGCCTGCTGACGATTTTGGGTTTGACCGTTTTGACTGCCTCCGTTTCTGCGTGCGGACAGAATCGGAGCACGTCGCCCAACCCCAATGTTCTATCCGCCGACGGCAGCTCGTCCGAGGCCCGCGAGCTCAATGATCCGAATCGTTCGACCATCTGGGATGTGTTCGGCCCCAACAACTCGGAACAGGTCACCCAGGTCAACCGGTACCTGTGGGCGGCGTCGCTGGATGTGCTCAGCTTCCTGCCAGTACAGGAGGTGGATCCGTTTACCGGCGTTATCATAACGGGTTACGGCAAACCGCCGGGCGGCGGGCGGTCCTATCGGGCGACGGTGCACATCAGTGATCCGGCCCTGGCGGCGCGGTCCCTGTCGGTGGCGCTGCAGACCAGCGGAGGCGCTCCGGTCAGCGCGGCGACCACGCGTGCGGTCGAAGATGCGATTCTTTCGCGGGCGCGTCAGCTGCGGATCGCGGACAACAAGCTCTAGCAACCCGCAGAAAATCACAATATTACCACGCCGGGCCCCTGCCCGGCGTTTTCATTCACGAAGGACCGCATGATGTCGCGTTACTCGGCCAACGAAATCGAAGCAAAATGGCAAGAGGCCTGGGACAAGGCCGGGATCTTCACCGCCAAACGGACGGCGGACAAGCCGAAATACTATGTGCTGGAAATGTTCCCCTATCCGTCGGGGCGCATCCACATGGGGCATGTGCGCAACTACACCATGGGTGACGTGATCGCGCGCCACAAGCTGAGCACCGGGCACAACGTTCTGCACCCGATGGGCTGGGACGCTTTCGGGATGCCGGCGGAAAACGCGGCCATGGCCATCGGCGGCCACCCCAAGGACTGGACCTATGGCAACATCGCCGACATGCGCGCGCAGATGAAGCCGCTGGGCCTGTCGATCGACTGGTCGCGCGAATTCGCGACCTGCGACCCGGAATATTACGGCCAGCAGCAGGCGCTGTTCCTGGATATGCTGGATGCGGGGCTGGTCTATCGCAAAAACGCCGTGGTCAACTGGGACCCGGTGGACATGACCGTGCTGGCCAACGAACAGGTGGAAAACGGCCGCGGCTGGCGCTCAGGCGCATTGGTCGAGCGGCGCGAGCTGACCCAGTGGTTCTTCAAGATCTCCGAGTTCTCGGAAGAGCTTCTTGATGCGCTGGATACGCTCGACAACTGGCCCGCCAAGGTGCGGCTGATGCAGGAAAACTGGATCGGCAAGTCACGCGGTCTGGAGTTTTCCTTCGAGCGCACCGACGGCAGTGCACCCATCACCGTCTATACCACGCGGCCGGACACGCTGTTGGGGGCGTCTTTCGTGGGTATCTCGCCCGATCACCCGATCGCCAAGCAGCTTGAGGCCGAGAACCCCGAAGTCGCTGAATTCGTTGCCGAATGCCGCAAGGGCGGCACCACGGAAGAGGCCATCGAGACCGGCGAGAAGCTGGGTTTCGACACCGGCATCCGCGTCAAACACCCGCTGGACCCGAACTGGGAACTGCCGGTCTGGATCGCGAATTTCATCCTTATGGATTACGGCACCGGCGCGATCTTTGCCTGCCCCGCGCATGACCAGCGCGACCTGGATTTCTGCCGCAAATACGACCTGCCGGTAATCGACACCTTCTTTGCCCTGGATGACGACACGCCGGTGGACAAGATCGCCTTCGTCCCGCCGAAAGAGCAGAAGGTGCGCTGGGTCAACCATTTCGCCGGTCTGACCGAGGCCACCGGACAGGAAGCCATCGACGCGACTATCGACTTTGCCGAGAAGGCCGGCTGGGGCAAAGGCGTGACCAAGTACCGCCTGCGCGATTGGGGCCTGTCGCGCCAGCGCTACTGGGGCTGTCCGATCCCGGTGGTACATTGCGACGATTGCGGCGTGGTGCCGGAGAAAAAGGAAAACCTGCCGATTCGCCTGCCCGACGATGTCACCTTCGACAAACCGGGCAACCCGCTGGATCGTCACCCGACCTGGCGCGACTGTGCCTGCCCGTCCTGCGGCAAACCGGCCAAGCGCGAAACCGACACGATGGACACTTTCGTCGATTCGTCGTGGTATTTCGCCCGTTTCACCGCCCCGCGGGCGGAAACGCCGACCGATCTGGCCGAAGCCGAGTACTGGATGAACGTGGACCAGTATATCGGCGGCATCGAACACGCGATCCTGCACCTGCTGTATTCGCGGTTCTTCGCCCGCGCCATGCACATCACCGGGCATCTGCCGAAAAAGGCGATCGAGCCGTTCGACGCGCTGTTCACCCAGGGCATGGTCACCCATGAAATCTATCAGACCCGCGACGACAAGGGCCGCCCGGTTTATCACCTTCCCGAAGAGGTCGAGGACGGCAAGCTGAAGGCGACGGGCGAGCCGGTCGAGATCATTCCCTCGGCCAAGATGTCGAAATCGAAGAAGAACGTGGTGGACCCGGTCAGCATCATCTCGGCCTTCGGGGCGGATACCGCGCGCTGGTTCGTGCTGTCCGATTCGCCGCCCGAGCGTGACGTGGAATGGACCGCCGCCGGCGCCGAGGCCGCGCACAAGCACCTCAGCCGCGTGCATCGCATCGTGTCCGAGATCGCCGCATCCGACGCCCCGGCCAATGCCGAGGACGAAGCGCTGCTGCGCGAGATGCACAAGACCATCCATGACGTGACCGGCGGGGTCGAATCCTTCGGCTTCAACGCCTCGATCGCCAAGCTCTATGCCTTTACCAACACGCTGGCCAAATCCAAGGCGGGCGCGCAGGCCAAGCGGCAGGCGGCCATGACGCTGGCGCAGCTGATGTCGCCGATGACGCCGCACCTGTCCGAAGAGCTGTGGCAGATGCTGGGCGGCGAAGGGCTGGTGGCGCTGGCGCCCTGGCCGGTGGCGGACGAGTCGATGCTGGTCGATGATACCGTCACCCTGCCCATCCAGATCAACGGCAAGCGCCGTGCCGAAATCAGCGTGGCCAAGGATCTGGACAAGACGCAGGTTGAAAGAATCGCGCTCAGCACCGAAGCTGTGCAGAAGGCGCTGGATGGCGCTGCTCCGAAAAAGGTGATCGTTGTTCCGGGCCGGATCGTGAATGTCGTTGTTTGACCGCAGAAACCTGCTGCTTTCGTTGGCGGCGTTGACCGTGGCGCCCGCTTGTGGGTTCCAGCCGGTTTATGCCCCGGGCGGCGCTGGCAGCGAATTATACGGCAAGGTCGCCGTGTCAGCGCCAGATTCGGTCGAAAGCTACCTTCTGGTGCAGAATCTGGAGCAGTCCCTCGGGCGCAGCGTCAGTTCAGCCAAGGATTACAGCCTGAATGTGCAGGTCTCTACGGTGACCCGCGGGGCCGCCATCACGACCTCGAACGAGACCAACCGGTATTCGATTGACGGGCGCGCCAGCTATACGCTGAGATCCAATGAAACGGGCCAGATCCTTGTGTCCGGCACTGTGGCCGATTTCGTAGGTTACTCCGCCGCGGGGTCCACCGTTTCCACGCTCGCTGATGAACGGGATGCCAAAGAGAGGCTGATGGTCATCCTGTCCGATCAGATCGTCACGCGCCTGTATTCCGCACCGGGCCTGGCTTCATGAAGCTGTCCCCGCGCGACGCCGAGGGGTATTTCGCCAAACCTGACCCCGACAAGACGGGATTGTTGATCTACGGCGCCGACGCGATGCGCGTCGCGCTCAAGCGCCAGCAGGTATTGGCCGCGCTGTTGGGCCCGGGTGCCGAAGAGGAAATGCGCCTGACCCGTCTTCCGGCCTCGGATCTGCGGGCGGATCCTGCCCTTCTGCTGGATGCCGTGAAGGCTGTCGGGTTCTTTCCCGGCGCGCGCGCCGTATTCGTCGAGGATGCAACCGACGCCGCAACCCCGGCGATCACCGCCGCGCTCGAGGATTGGGCGCCAGGCGACGCTCAGATCATTGTGACCGCCGGGCAGCTCAAGGCCAGCTCGAAGCTGCGCAAAGCGTTCGAAGGCCATCGGGCCGCCTATGCGGTCGGGATCTATGACGATCCACCGTCGCGCGCGGAGATCGAGCGTGTTCTGGCCCAAGCCGGACTTGCGAGCGTTCCCCGTGACGCGATGTCCGTGCTCAGCGATCTGGCCACCGAACTCAGCCCGGGCGACTTTGCGCAAACCGTTGAAAAGCTGTCTCTGTACAAACGCGGTGATGCCTCAGACGTTGCCGTCGAAGACATCGAGGCCTGCGCGCCGCAATCCAATGAGGCGGCCCTGGATGACGTTCTCAACGTCGTTGCCGAAGGCCGATCCGGTGAAATCGGGCCCCTGATCCGGCGGTTGCAGGCGCAGGGAACAAATGCGGTGTCCCTGTGCATCGGCGCGACCCGCCATTTTCGCACGCTCTATGCCTGCGCCTCGGACCCCGGTGGCGCAGCGCAAGGGATCGGCAAACTCCGGCCGCCGGTTTATGGCAAGCGGCGTGACCGCATCCTTCGGCAGGCGCAGACTTGGGGCGCGCACAAGCTGCAGACGGCTTTGACCGTGCTGACGGATACGGATCTGTCTCTCCGGTCGGCAGGGCAGACTGCCCCGGCCATGGCCCTGGTCGAGCGCGCTCTGATCCGGCTGGCCATGCTGGCGCGGTCACGCTGAATTGAACTGACGGCGCGTCCGACTTGACGCGGCGGCGCAGTCCCCCACCCTGACGCCAGAGCAACCACGTAGGAGCATGACATGTACAAGATCTACGGGCGCATCCAGAGTCGTGCCTCTCGGGTGATCTGGCTATTGGAGGAACTGGGGCAGGACTATGAGTGGATCGATGCGGGCCCGCACGACCCGCGCGTTCTGGACCTGAACGGCACGGGCAAGATTCCTGTCCTGCAAGATGGTGATGCAGTCATTTCGGACAGCGCGGCGATCATGACTTATCTGGCGGACAAGCACAGGGCCTTCACCTACCCCGCCGGCACCCCGGAACGGGCCGAGCAGGATTCGTTGTTGCACGCGCTGTTGGAAGAATTCGATGCTCCGCTGTGGCTGGCCGCCCGCCATATGTTCATTCTGCCCAAGGACAAACGCGTTCCACAGGTCGTCGAAACCGCCCAGTGGGAGTTTGACCGCAGCTTTCAACACATGGGACAGCGATTCAAAGGGCCATTCCTTCAGGGCGAGCAGATGACGATCGCGGACATCCTGTGCATTCACTGCATGAGCTGGGCAAAATCGGCTGGCTTCCCGATGAATTCAGACAGCCTGAAAGCCTACGGCAAGCGCGTTCGCGAGCGTCCGGCCTACAAGAAACTGGGTGAAATGGCCAACTCCGCCTAATCCGCTTGGGACAGCCCGGCCCATTCTGCAGCCGAGCGCCCCGCCCAACGACCTATCGCCAGGCATGCGGTCAGCAGATAGCCACCGGTCGGGGCTTCCCAGTCCAGCATCTCGCCTGCGCAGAACACGCCGGGCTTGACGTTCAGCATCAGCCCCGAGTCCAGCCCGCTTCTCGCAACCCCGCCTGCGGTCGAAATGGCTTCGTCCAGCGGGCGCAAGCCTGCGTTGCGAACAGGCAAAGCCTTCAAAGTCTTGACCCAATCATCCCGGCGCAGATTCTGCCCATGTGTCATTTCGTGGAACAAGGCGATCTTTGGCGGCGGCAGTCGCAGGCCGTTCTTCAACCAACGGGTCAAAGTGGTTTTCGGGCCAGCTTTTGACAAACGCCTGGACAGATCCTGAATCGTGCGGTCCGGCGCGAGGTCCACATACAGATCAGCACCCTGCCGCAGCGCGGGTGTCAGCGGGTAAAGACCGCCCCCTTCCAGGCCTTTGGCTGAAATGACCGCCTCGCCACGGCTGGCAAGGTCGCCCGCGCGCCACCGAACAGATTTCAGCGCCTGACCGAAATACGCGGCCATATGGGGGCTCCATTCGACGGACAGTGCGGCGTTCGATGGTGCAAAAGGGACCAGCGGAACCCCGGCATCGGCCAGAGCCGGCGCCCAGGCGCCATCCGACCCCAGACGCGCCCAGCTGGAACCGCCAAGCGCCAGAACCGTGACGTCAGCAACCACTTTCTGCCGACCTGCCGGCGTATCAAAGACCAGCGCGGGGCCGTCCCAACCCAGCCAGCGCCAACGGGTACGGATCTCGACCCGCATCTCTTCCAGCCGCGCCAGCCAGGCGCGCAGCAATGGCGAAGCTTTTTTTGATTTGGGAAATACCCGCCCTGTGGACCCCGTGAACAGATCTTGACCCAAGTCCCGCGCCCAGCTTTGCACGCTCTGCGCATCGAAGGCGGCAATCATTGGGTGCAACCAGTCCGCCGCATCGCCGTAGGCCGAAATCAGGCGGTCAAACGGCTCGTCCTTTGTCAGGTTCAGACCGGACTTCCCCGCCATCAGGAATTTGCGGGCCACCGAGGGTTTGGCCTCGGCAACCAGCACATTGTGCCCGGCCCCGGCAAGTTCTTCGGCGGCCATCAGCCCGGCGGGGCCTGCCCCGATCACCACTGCCTGTGCCATATCTGCCCTCTTGCCTCACTTGCGTTCAGCCGCGACTGTGTTCCGGTGATGACGAACAGCGATCCGATCTGCCCGCTCTGCAACCGCCCGATCCCGAACGGGACCGGCAGCCTGCACCATCTGATCCCAAAACTCAAAGGTGGCAAGGGCGGTCCCACGGTTCTGCTGCACAAGATCTGCCACAAGGAGGTGCACGCCACCCTGACCGAAGCCGAGCTTGCGCGAGACTTCAACACTGTCGAAAGCCTGCGCACGCATCCCCGGCTGAACCGATTTCTGGACTGGGTACGCAAACGTCCGCCTGGATTTCAATCCAAAGTCCCGGGCCGACGCCGCGGCCGTTGATCAGGCTGGCAGGAACGGGTCACCCATCGGGTCTGTTTCCGTTGCAGCCAGGCCCGCGACCTCGATGCCCAGAAAGTCTGGCGCGGCAACGATTCGCGCATCGGGAATATGCTGGTATTCCAATGTGGTATAGGGACGTTTCCACAGCCATTCGCGATTGGCCACCGCCCAGGGATCAGGGTCCGGCGGCACCTCGGTCGTGAAGGCATAGAAATGCAGATCAAACCCGTGCGAGGCCACGTCCTGCATGGAAAGCAGGCGCAGGCCCAAATCCCTGCAAAACGCATCCTCTGCCGAAATGTCGCCGGTCCGCAGAGTGATCTGGCCCACGGCGGCCTGTCCGAACGGGTTCTCATCCCGCTGCTTTTTGGGCCGCTTCCCCTCAAAATCATGCTGAAGAAGCTCGATCGAGAAGCCTTCGGGGTCCGAGAGGTGGCACATGTAACCGATATCTCGAAACTGGGCCGGACGGCTGACGTTGATGCCAGCGCGCCGAAGCCATTCCGCCGCTTGATCGAGATCTGGCAAGGTGATGCCGATCTTCCAGTATCTCTGACCCCGGTCGTGGGCGTATCCGCCGCCTTCGGGCAACAGCAGAAGGTCAGCGCTGGGCCCCGGATAGCCCACTCGCCGCGCATCTCCCTCGGCACGAACGACCATGCCGAAGTTTACCTTGTAGAACTCGGCCAGCCGTGCGGGATCAGCCACACGCAGGCGAAGGGCAGCGATCCTCATCCGCACATCCCGGCGATACCGGCCGCCGTCTGCGGATCAGCGGCTAGGCTGTCGGCAACCAGGTCCCGCGCGGCTTGCATCAGACCTTCCGGAGCGACCACCCGGTCCACCAGGCCAAAGGCAAGCGCTTCGTCCGCCGTGACCTTCTGGCCTGCCATCAGGATCAACTTGGTCCGGGCGGGGCCGATCAGCGCCCGCATGCGTTTCACGTCCGATGGCTGCGGCAGGAACCCCAACCGCATGACCGGGTAGAAGACCTTGGCCGTGGGCACCGCGATGCGCAGGTCACAGGCCAAGGCCATACCGTTGGCCCCGCCCGCCATGGTGCCGTTCAACGCAGCGACGGTCAGGCAGGGCAGCGCCGCGATGGCTCCGGACAGACGCTCCCACAGGTCCGAGGTCGCAAGGCCTGCCCGCGCCTCGTCCAGATCGGCGCCGGCACTGAACACCTTGCCCGCTCCGGTCAGGATCAGGGCGCGCGCCTCTTGGGCCGCTTCCGCGATCTGCAGCAGGTCCGACAACATGGCCCCGGTCAGGGCATTGGCCTTGCCGGGGTTGTTGATCGTAACCGTCCACAGACCGTCCTGCTGGGTCAGGTCGATCACGTCAGGCCGATCCTCTGGCGAATGTCATCACGGCGCAGCGAAATCTCGGTTCCCAGAAACTCGTCCGCATGTTCCGAGCACATCCACAGCAGCGCCCGCGCCGGCCAGTCGGCCGGGATGTGATCGTCCCAGTCCAACTGGCTGACCGGGTTGATGCCGCTGGCCTTGATGACCCGCTGCATGTCGGTCGCCACCGTGCCCGGGGACAGACCCATGGCACGTATGCCGTGATGCGCCTCTTCCAAATGCAGACATTCGGTCAGCATTTTCGCCCCGGCCTTGGACGCGCAGTAGTGGCTCCAGGCCTCGACCGGGTTCGAGGCGGCTCCGGAGGAAACGGTCAGAACCGTCCCGCCGCCTGCCGCCCGCATCAGCGGCAGAACCGCGCGCATCCCGTGGAACACACCTTTGAGGTTGATGTCGATGGCCTTGCTCCAGGCTGCTGGATCGGCATTTGAGAGGTGAAAAATCGGATCGATCACACCCGCATTGCCGATCAGCACATCCACGCGACCAAAGCGGTCGGCGCAATCCGCAACCGCTTGTTCCACCTGCGCAAAATCGCTGACGTCGCAGGACAGCGCGATGGCGTTCTCACCCAGTGCCGCGGCCAATGCATCGATCTGATCATGGCTGCGCGCTACCAGCGCGACATTGGCGCCGGCTGCGGCAAATACGCGCCCTGCTTCGGCGCCGATGCCGCGGCTGGCTCCGGTGATCAGTACTGTTTTGCCCTTCATATGCATCCTGTAATCCTTTTGGATTGAAATCGGGTAAAGTGGTACCGCGCAAACGGGGAAATCGTCCAGCCCTTGCCCCTTGACGGCAGCCGCGACAACCACGACCATGCGCGCAATTTTTACCGAGAAGGGTTCCCTAATGTCCGTTTTCTTCCGCCGCAGCTGCGGTGCCGCGCTGGCCTATGCCGTTGCAACCCAAGGCGCTTTTGCCGATCTGTCCGCCAACGATGTCTGGTCGGATTGGCAGGCCTACATGGGCAGCATGGGGTACACCATCACCGGCGAGCAGAACACCTCTGGCGACGTCACCACCATCACGAACATGACCATGAAGATGGACCTTCCCGAGGGAGAAGGCTCGTTCGACATGGTCGTTCCGGAAATGACCCTGACGGAAAACGGCGACGGAACGGTCAGCATCGAATTCCCCGAAAGCTTCCCCATGACGGTATCCGGCCAGGCCGAGGAGGAAGAATTCTCGGTGGATATCCTGTACTCGCAGACCGGGTTGAAAATGCTGGTTTCGGGGTCGCCCGACGACATGACCTATGACTACTCTGCCAGCAAGCTGGCGCTGGCGCTCGACAACATCATGGTCGATGGCGAAGCGATGCCCGACGACGCGCTGGATCTGGGTTTTGAGATGATCAACCTGGCCGGTGCATCCCGAATGCAGATCGGAGAGGGCCGCAAGGTCGACCAGAATTTCACCGCGGCAAACCTGACCTATGACTTGAATTTCCAAGACCCGGAAACGGGCGAAGATGCCCGCATCAACGGCAAGCTCGACCAGCTGGAGTTTGAAGGCAAGAACGTTATCCCCGAAGGCTTCAGCCTGGCGGACGTGGAAGGCGCATATGAGGCTGGTTTTGCCTTTGACGGGATCTTCACCTACGGCGCGGGCCAAACCAGCATCGCAGGCACCAGCGAGGGCGAGGCTTTCTCGATGGCCAGCAGTTCGGACGGTGGCCGCTTCGGTGCCAGTATCGACGCCGAGCGTCTGGCGTATGACGTCGAACAGAACAATGCAAAGCTCGAAGTAACCACGGCAGACCTGCCGTTTCCCATCGAGATTGCAATGGCGAAGGCCGGTCTGAAACTCGAGGCACCCATCCAGGCATCCGAAGAGGTTGAGCCGTTCGGCTTTGCGATGAACCTGACAGACTTCACCATGTCCGACATTCTGTGGAGCATGTTCGACCCCGCAGGCGCGTTGCCACGCGATCCAGCCACGATCGCGCTGGATGCAACGGGCACCGCAAAGGTTCTCCTGAACTTCCTGGACCCGGAAGTTGCCGAAGCATTGGAAGGCTCGGACGAAGTTCCGGCCGAACTGCATTCGCTCAAAATCAATGAACTGCTGGTCTCGATGGTCGGTGCCAAGCTGACGGGCACCGGTGATTTCACCTTCGACAACTCGAACACCGAAGAGTTCGGAGGCGTTCCGGCGCCGGCGGGTGAGGCAAACCTCCAGTTGGTGGGTGCCAACGCCCTGATCGACAAGCTGATCGGAATGGGGTTCATGTCCGAGAACGACGCCATGGGCGCGCGCATGATGATGGGGATGATGGCTGTTCCCGGCGACCAGCCCGACACGCTGAACTCCAAGATCGAGTTCACCAAGGACGGCCAGATTTTGGCCAATGGTCAACGGATCAAGTAAGCTCGCTTGGCCTGACCTTCGACCATGGGCGCGGTGTTCCGCGCCCTTTTTCTTTGGTCCGATGCAATCTCGGGCTTTTCAGGTCTTCAAATCAAGTTCCTGCACCAAAGCCCGGGCCATCCGACGCGTGACTCTGCGCCCATCAAAAAAGGCCTGATTGGGCAGGTCTTTTGCGATCGGCTTCATGTAGAAACGATAGAAGCCCTCGTAGAATTTGTAGTTGGTTTCGCACAGAAATAGTCGGCCCGTCTTTGCGCATGGTAAAATGTCATGCGCAAAGAAACCGACGCCGACCGCCTTTTTTACTGCGCTCGCGATTTCCCTGATCTGATCGGTGTTCGGAACAACCAGCTTGGAATGGAAATGGTTCAAGAGCTTGGCGTCGAGGGGTGTACCACGAGTTCGAACGTTTGGCTGCGGCCCCGCTCTAACCCAAGAAAACAGCACCTGTTCGCCCACCGCTTGCGCACGAATGCAGACGTGCCACATCTCACCTTCATACTCGTGACGACAATCGACATACTCGGTGTTGTAACGATCCGGGTCCAACTCTGCGGCATTCCCGACAAGCTGAACCGGAACATGAGCGTTCGAAACTTCGTTCGAGAACGCAGTTTCAAACGAAGACCCAGTTTCGATAAGCCGAGGCATTGGAACCCCTGCCGCTGTCAGAACCTTGTTCTGACGGATCTTGTGCCCGACGACGCGGCCATGTTCGACCGAGTGCAAAATCCTGTGGCCCAGTGCCTCGATTTCAGATTCCCGCGCACGCAGCCAGTCAACTTTTTCGTTCTGAACGACAAACAGCTCGTTGTAGTGAAGCAGAACGTAACTCTGCGGGTCGTCGATCGCACCGCGTGCCATCAAGTCGGCGAAGGGCAAAACCTCGGAGGGAACGCCCAGCTTACCCATCACCCGAGTCAGGCGCACGATGATGTTGCGGGACCCTTTGCCCTTGGCCAGGACGCCGGGCTCGTCAAACTCAACCACAAAGAAGCGCGCCAAACCTCATACCTCAAATTTCAGTGCCGCCGGGCGACCGGTCATTCTCTGCAGTCAGCTTACCCTGCAGCTGCGGCCCTTCCCAGCGGGATCTATTTCCGTAGACCCCGATTTCCCAACGTGCCGACACCATCCGTGACGCATTGGATATACCCAAGGGCTTGCGAGGCGGGTTGACCAAGGCTAGGTCCAATACAATCAATTGGAGGCACCATGACCCGATCACCCGAAGCAATCAGCCACGAAATGCTGGACCTGGCCCGCAAGGCCGGAGCCGAAGCGGCCGACACGATCGTGATCGACGGATCCTCGGTCTCGGTCGAGGTGCGTGGTGGCGCTTTGGAGCACGCCGAACGCGCCGAAAGCACCGACGTGGGGTTGCGTGTTTTCATCGGCAAGCAGCAGGCCATCGTGTCCGGCTCGGACAGTCGTCCCGAAACGCTTGCCGCCATGGCCGAACGGGCCGTGGCCATGGCACGCGAAGCGCCCGAGGATCCGTTCGCTGGCCTGGCAGATCCGGAACAACTGGCCAGCGGTTTTTCCGTCGACTCCTTGGAGCTTTTTGACCCCACACCCGAACCTTCAGCAGACGCTCTGATGCAGGACGCGCTGACCGCCGAGGCTGCGGCCCTGGCGGTGGAAGGCGTTACCCAGGTGTCTGATGCGGCGGCATCCTATGGTACTCACCGGGTTCATCTGTCCGCGACAAATGGATTTTCCGGTGGTTATGCGCGCAGCAGCCGCTCGGTTTCATGCGTGGCGATCTCGGGCGAAGGCACCGGGATGGAACGCGACTATGACGGAGACAGCCGCAGCTTTCAGTCCGACCTGCGCAGCCCCGACGAGATCGGCCGGATCGCGGGAGAGCGTGCCGTGCAGCGAGTGGGTGCCCGAAAGCCGGAAACAGGGCGTTTCCCGGTATTGTTCGACGAGCGGATCTCGTCCTCATTGATCGGGCATCTTCTGGCGGCCAGCAACGGCGCGGCGGTGGCCCGCGGTGCCTCCTGGCTCAAGGACAGCCTAGGCCAGCAGGTGCTGCCTGCACATCTGTCGCTGATCGAAGACCCCCATCGCCCCAGAATTGCGGGAACGCGCCCGTTTGATGCGGAAGGATTGCCGACCGCGCGCCGGATGATCGTCGAAAACGGCGTGCTGACCGGATGGACCCTGGATCTTTCAAGCGCGCGCAAACTGGGCATGAACTCCACCGGGAACGCCGCCCGTGGCGTGTCCGGTCCTCCATCTCCCAGCAACTGGAACCTGAGTCTGACTCAGGGCAAAGTCAGCCGCGACGACCTGCTTCGCGATATGGGAACGGGGTTGCTGGTGACCTCGATGATCGGGTCCACCATCAACCCCAATACCGGCGATTACTCACGCGGTGCGTCGGGTTTCTGGGTCGAAAACGGAGAGATCTCGCACCCGGTCAACGAATGCACCATTGCCGGAAACCTGCGGGACATGCTGATGCGGATCATCCCGGCCAATGACGCGCGTACCTATCTGTCCCGGGTTGTGCCCTCGCTTCTGATCGAAGGGATGACACTTGCCGGAAACTGACCTGTCCCTGCTGATCGACGCCGCACGGGAGGCCGGCCGGATCGCCGTCGCCTATGCGGGCCGCGAGATGCAGAGCTGGGACAAACCCAAGGGCGCCGGTCCGGTGACCGAGGCTGATCTGGCCGTAAACGCGATGCTGGAACAACGCCTGCCCAGCGCGCGGCCCGGATATGGCTGGCTGAGCGAGGAGACCGAGGACAATCAGGACCGGTTGACCCGTGACCGAGTGTTCATCATCGACCCGATCGACGGCACCCGCAGCTTTGCCGAAGGGTCGCGCACCTGGGCGCATTCATTGGCGGTCGCCGATCGCGGACAGGTCATCGCCGGCGTGATCTACCTGCCGATGCGCGACATGCTGTTTGCAGCCGCGCGGGGACTGGGGGCAACCCTGAACGGTCAGCCGATCCGGGTGACCGCGGCGGCCACAGAGGCCGAAGCCGAGGTTCTGGCCGCAAAGCCGAACCTGAATCCGGATCATTGGCAGGAGGGCGTCGCGCCGATATTCCGTCGGGCCTATCGCCCGTCGCTGGCCTACCGTATGGCGCTGGTCGCACAGGGCAGGTTCGACGGGATGCTGACCTTACGCCCAAGCTGGGAATGGGACATCGCGGCCGGGGACCTGATTCTGCGCGAAGCAGGCGGCACCTGTACTGACCGTACCGGGCGCCCGCTGCGGTTCAACAACCCCAACCCACGGCTGAACGGTGTTGTTGGCGCCGGGTCTGAATTGCATAAGGTGCTGATGGGTCGACTGGATCAGCCAATTCAGGGGCAGCGGGCATGAGCAAACCGCGATCCCTCAGCCTGGCGGCCTATCGCGCGTTGTCCTGGGGTGTTCCCAAGCCCACTGGACACAACACACCGCCTCGCCCCGCGGGTGAGTTGCTTTGGATTCATGTTGCCAACGAACAGCGCCTGCGCGCAGTGAACGACTTTTGCAAGCGGCTGCAGCAGTCCCGGCCGGGGCTGTCGATTCTGTTGACCGTCCCGCCTGACGCTGACCTGACACGCTGGGCAGGCTGCGACATGGAACTGGTTCCGCTGCCTGACGAAAAAACCGGCGCGGCGCGTGGATTCCTGGAGCACTGGCAACCCGACATGGGGCTGTGGGTCGGCGGCGGCCTGATGCCCAACGTGATCACCCGCGCGGCCGAACGCGGTATACCCATGGTCCTGCTTGAGGGCGAGAACGACGTTCGTGTTGCCTTTGTCGGGAAATGGCTGCCGGACATCAACCGCTATACCTTTGACTGCTTCCGTGCGATCCACGTCACGTCCGAGGACGCAGCCCGGCAAATCCGACGTCTGGGCGTCCCGGCTTCGAAGGTGGCACTGTTTCCGCCGCTCAGTATCAGCCCCACCCTTCGCCCCTGGCCCGAGGACGAGCTGATCGAGACGAACCATGCGTTGGCAGGGCGGCCGGTCTGGCTGGCGGCGTGGGTTGACGCCAAGGAATTCATCTCGGTTCTCAGCGCACATCGGCAGGCCATGCGGATGCTGCCGAGGCTGGCCCTGATCCTGCATGTCGCGGACATTTCCGAGGCGGCGCCCCTGCGCAAAAGGCTGGAAACGATGGACCTGCGCTGTGCCAACTGGGAAGATGGGGACATGATCGAAGACATGACCCAGGTCATCCTTGCGTCGGACCCCGAGGCCCTTGGCCTTTGGTATCGCGTCTCTCCGGTGACGTTCATGGGCAGCACGCTCGAGTCGGGAATAGGCGGGCATGACCCGATCGCGGCCGCAGCCTTGGGCTCGGCCCTGATCCATGGACCAGACGTGAGCGGCCACAAGGCCCTGTATGACGCGCTTGATGGTGTAGGAGCCGCTCGAGAGATTCGCACCGCCACCGAATTGGGCGACACTGTCGTTGAACTGCTGGCCCCGGACCTGGCCGCGAACATGGCCCTTGCCGGCTGGCAACTGGTGACTGAGAGCGCGCCCCAGGTGGATACTCTGATCGACATGGTACAGGAACATCTGGACCAGCACGGAGCGGAACATGAGGGCGCCTGAATTCTGGAACAACGCGCCGGATCACCCCGGCCTGCGCGCAAGACTGCTGGCGCCGCTGGGCCGCGTCTATGCGCGGGCTACGGCCCGGCGGGTGGCGTCGGGGCCCGGGGTTGATCCGGGTGTACCCGTGATCTGCGTCGGCAACCTGAATGCTGGCGGCACCGGAAAAACGCCGACGGCGATCTGGGTTCTTGAACAGCTGCGCGACGCGTATCACACGCCGCATTTGGTCACCCGCGGCCATGGCGGATCGCTTGAGGGGCCGGTTCGGGTGGACCCGATCCGACACACGGCGGCGCAGGTTGGTGACGAGCCATTGTTGCTGGCGGCATTCGCCGAGGTCTGGGTCGCCAAGGACCGTGCCGCCGGCGCCCGCGCCGCAGCCGAGGACGGCGCCACCGCGATCGTGCTGGACGACGGATTCCAGAACCCTTCGGTGGCCAAGACATTCTCGGTCGTCGTGGTGGACGCGGTCCGTGGCTTTGGCAACGGCTTGTGCCTGCCGGCCGGACCGCTGCGCGAGCCGGTCGACGTGGGGCTGCAACGGGCCGATCTAGTACTGTCGCTGGGCGACTTGGCCGCGCAGGAACAGTTCGCGCAGCAATGGGGCGACAAGCTGGGCGTTCCGCACGCAACCGGTCAGGTCATGGCACTGCAAACCGGGATGGACTGGAGCGAAACTCCGGTTCTGGCCTTTGCCGGTATCGGCCACCCCGAGAAGTTCTTTCAAACCTTGCGCCAACAGGGCGCGCGGCTGCTGCGGGCCGAGGCGCTGGACGATCACCAGCCGTTGACGCCGGCCCTGATGACCCGGCTGGAAAACGAGGCGCGGCTGCTGGGCGCGCAGATGGTCACCACCGAAAAAGACGCCGTTCGCCTGCCGCCCGCCTTCCGCAGCAAGGTCATCACCCTACCGGTGCGCCTGCAGGTGTATCAAGCCGACGACGTGCGTCAGCGGTTGCTGACGGCCGCGCCGCCGCCCTAGTCGTCTTCGCCCAGTTTCGGGGCGGGGCGCGACAGGTTCAGATCGGCATCCGAAAAGACGAATGGCGCGCGAATCCCCGGCACCCCGTCCAGGTCGATCTGCATGCCGCGTGCGATTACCTGCGGATCGGCCATGACCTCGTCCAGCGTATTGATCGGCCCGGCGGGGATGCCCTGCGCCTCGCAGGCGGCCAGCAGGTCGGCTTTGGCCCAGGTCGCCGTGGCCCCGTTCAGCCGTGCAATCAGGGTGCGGCGATTGGCCAGCCGGTCCTTGTTGTGCAGGTATTCGGGCGCCTCGGCCATGTCGGGCAGGTTCAACACCCGGCACAGGCGCTGATATTGCCGGTCATTACCGGTGGCGATGATGATGTAACCGTCGGCACAGTCGAACACCTGGTAGGGCGCCAGGTTCACATGCGCGTTGCCCATGCGCTGCGGCACTTGACCCGTGGTCAGATAGTTCAGCGCCTGGTTTGCCGTGACCGCCACGGCCACATCCAGAAGGGCCATGTCCACATGCTGCCCACGCCCTGTGCGCTGGCGCTGGTGCAAGGCGGCCAGAACCCCGGCCACCGCATAAATGCCGGTGAACACGTCGGTGATCGCCACGCCTGCCTTCTGCGGCTGGCCGTCGGGCTCTCCGGTCACGGACATCAGCCCGGACATGCCCTGGATGATGAAATCATACCCGGCCCGATGCGCATATGGCCCGGTCTGCCCGAACCCGGTGATGGAGCAATAGACGAGGCGCGGGTTCAACTGGCTGAGGTTGTCAAAGTCCAGCCCGTATTTCTTCAGCCCGCCGACCTTGAAATTCTCGATCACCACATCGGCGTCAGCGACCAGCGCGCGCACCTTCTGCTGCCCTTCGGGGGTCGAGAAATCGGCGATCACAGACGCCTTGCCGCGATTGGTCGAATGGTAATAGGCCGCCGAGACATCCTGATCGCGGGTCACGAAGGGCGGACCCCAGGCGCGGGTGTCGTCGCCGGCCGGGGATTCCACCTTGATGACCTCGGCACCCAGATCGGCAAAGGTCTGGCCGGCCCAGGGGCCAGCCAGGATGCGCGCCAGTTCGACAACCTTCAGACCGGCCAGAGGCCCGGTCATCAGTTGCCAAGTTCCTTTTCGATCAGCGCCTTGAACTCGTCATAGGACTGGTTGTCGACCTTCTGGCCGTTGACGACAAAGGACGGGGTGGCCTGGATACCGTCTTTCTCGGCGTTTTTCTGGTACCAGGCGACGAGGGTCTGCGCCTTGGTGCCGTCCTGCAGGCAGGCTTCCAGCTGATCGTTGCTCAGCCCGGCCAGACGGCCGATCTTGCGCAGTTCCTCTACGATCTCGGCCGGGCCGCCGGCGCGGGTCCATTCGGACTGGCCCTGATAGATCAGGTCGGTGATGCCAAAGAACTTCTCGGGGCCACCACAGCGCGCCACCATCGACGCCCAGATGCCGTAGCGGTCGAAATAGACCTCGCGGTAGATGAACTTGACCTTGCCGGTGTCGATGTATTCCTTCTTGAGCTGCTTGTACGGCCCCTGATGGAAGTTCGCGCAGTGCGGGCAGGTATAGGACGCGTATTCGATGATTTCGACCGGTGCATCCTCGGCCCCCTGCACCATCTCGACGATGGTCGAGGTGTCCAGATCGGCGTTTTGCGCTTCGGCGCTGCCGACCAGTTGTGGCACAGGCACGGTGCTTGGCGATTGGGTCAGCCAATAGCCGCCTGCGGCCAGCGCCACGGCCGCGCAGATTACGGTTGCAATACGGCTCATACTCAGCCCTTTCTCAGCGTTTTTGTTTGGATAGAACGTTCCGGCCCAATCGTTCAAGGGCAGCACGCAAGTCTTGGTCGTGAACCTCGCGCGTCACTTTGTCTGCCTCGGCAACGACTTCCGGTGCGATGGTGGGTTTCGCCTGTTTCGGCCGATGCTCGAAACTGGCCTGCCCCTCGGCAAATCCTGTGGGAGCGGTCTGGGTGATGCGGATGCGGCTGATGGCACTGTAGCCATAGACGGCATTCACCTTGTCGCGCAGACGGTCCTTCTGCATCTCGAGCATCGGGGCCTGCGGTCCGGTGGTCAGCACGGTCAATGTGGCGCCGAACCCACCCTTTCCATAGCCCACCTTGACCGGTCGGGCGATGGCGGCGATGTCGGGGCCCACGATATCGGCCCAATGGGTCAACAGGCGCGACACGGCAAAGCCGCGACTTTCACCGGCTTTGCGGATCCGATCGCTCAGCAAGGACGCGGTGCGTTTGAACCCGCGGGTGGTGGACCGTCTTGGTTGCATCTGGTTTCCAACTCCTGCGCCGCTATTGTAATGGGCGTGCATCCGGGCGCCAGCGAAACCCGACAGAGAAATGGATAAAACTTGCGTGACCCCGCCACTTTCGACCTGAGCCGCAGCCTGCTTGCCTGGTACGACCGTCATGCCCGCGATCTGCCGTGGCGGGTCAGCCCCGCCAACAGGGCCGCGGGCGTGCAACCCGACCCCTACCGCGTGTGGCTGTCCGAGGTGATGCTGCAGCAGACCACGGTGGCCGCCGTGCGGGATTATTTCCTGCGCTTCACCTCGCGTTGGCCGGATGTCCGGGCGCTGGCCGCCGCACCCGATGACCAGGTGATGGCGGAATGGGCCGGGCTGGGCTATTATGCCCGCGCCCGCAACCTGCTGAAATGCGCCCGCGCGGTGGTGGAGCAGCACGACGGCCGCTTTCCAGACAGCCATGATGCGCTGCTGAAGCTGCCCGGCATCGGCCCTTACACCGCCGCGGCCATCGCGGCCATCGCCTTTGACCGGCCGGAAACCGTGCTGGACGGAAATGTCGAGCGGGTCATGGCCCGGCTGCATGACATCCACGACCCGTTGCCGAAGTCGAAACCTCTGCTGAAGGCGAAGGCCGCCGCGCTGACCCCTGACGAACGCCCCGGCGACTATGCCCAGGCGGTGATGGATCTGGGGGCCACGATCTGTACGCCGAAATCTCCGGCCTGTGGCATCTGCCCCCTGCGAGACCCGTGCGAGGCCCGCGCTGCCGGAACACAGGCCGACCTGCCGCGCAAAACACCCAAAGCGCCGAAGCCCACCCGTCTTGGCCACGTCTACATCGCGCAGCGCGCCGATGGCGCAATCCTGTTGGAGCGCCGACCGGAAACGGGGCTGTTGGGCGGGATGCTGGGCTTTCCGGGCTCGGACTGGGCCGAGGACGCGGCCGAGACGCCGCCCTTTCCGGCTGATTGGACCCTGTTGCCCGCCGAGGTGCGCCATACCTTTACCCATTTCCACCTGATCCTGCGCGTCTGGACCGCCGCCGTACCCGCAGAGGTGGACCCCGTGGGGTTGGTCGTGACGCCCATACATGCCTTTCGCCCCGGCGATCTTCCGACCGTGATGCGCAAGGCGCATGATCTGTGGCGCGGCAGTTCTGCATCTGGGAAAATGGATCGGGCAGGATTATCCTGACGGCAGAGTTTCGGAGCCTGACCATGATCTCGACTGACACCCTGTCGCGCTGGCAAACAGCCCTTCCTTTCTGGGTTTCGTTCCTATTGATCCCGATCCTGTGGTTCACCGCTTTCGCCGGCGGCTGGTGGGTATTGCTGGTGCCGCTGTCCACCTGGTGGTTGTTTGCAGCGCTGGACGGGCTGACCGGGCTGAACCTTGAAAACGCCGACCCCGAAACGCCCGAGGACGCGCTGCGCTGGTACGTCCTGCTGACCAAGGCCTGGGTTCCGGTCCAGTTTTTCACGCTCTATGGCCTGATCTGGTACGCCACCCGCGCCGAACATCTGTCATCACTGGAAAAGATCGGGCTGTTCTTCGGGATGGGCGTGATCTCGGGCACGATCGGCATCAACTACAGCCACGAACTGATGCACCAGAAGGGCCGGCTGGAGCGGTGGCTGGGCGACATCCTGCTGGCGATGGTTCTGTATTCGCATTTCCGCTCCGAACACCTGCTGGTGCATCACCGCTATGTGGGCACGCCGCGCGACCCCGTGACCGCACGCTACAACGAAGGGTTCCACCGCTTCTACCCGCGCGTCCTGCGCCAGTGCCTGGTGTCCGCGTTTCAGGCCGAAAAGGCCAAGCTGGCGCGCAAGGGGCTGAACTGGACGGACCGGGCGAACCCGTTCTGGCGGTATTGGGCGCTGCAGGGATTGATGCTGGCGCTGGCGCTGCTGCTCGGCGGGTGGGCGGGGCTGGGGCTGTTCCTGGTTCAGGCCGGCACTGCGATCTGGCAGCTGGAGCTGGTCAACTATGTCGAGCATTATGGGCTGACGCGCAAATACTTGGGCGACGGCAAGTACGAACATGTCCGGCCGCGCCATTCGTGGAACGCCGCGCACAAGGCCTCGAACTGGCTGCTAATCAATCTGCAACGCCACTCGGACCATCATTACAAGCCCAACCGGCGGTTTCCGCTGCTGCAGAACCACCCTGCCGAAGCGGCCCCGCAACTGCCCTATGGCTATCCGGTGATGACGATCGCGGCGATGGTCCCGCCGCTGTGGCGGCGTGTGATGAACCCGCGGGTGCGGGCTTGGCGGCGACAGTACTACCCCGAGATCACGGACTGGAAGCCGTACAACAAGGCAATGCTTCCGATGCCACGGTCCTGAGAGCGGTCAACGCAGCGCCCAGATATCGACCGGCCGCTCGACGCCGCCAACCGCCTGTGCATCGTGGCGCTGGAACCCGTTCATCAGATCGGCAGCCGTCGACGCTTCGCTTAGGGCCTTTTCGCGCAGCGCGTCGCTGATGACAATCCGCGCACCCATCTTTCGCGTCATTGCTTCAAGCTTGGCAGCCAGATTGACCGCGTCTCCGATCACCGCGAATTCCAGCCGGTTGGCCCCGATGTCGCCCAGAACGACCGGACCGTAGTGAACACCGATGCCAACCTGAATCTCCTGCTCGCCTGCCCGTCGGCGTTCCAGATTCCAACGGTCGATGATGTCAGCCATTGACCGCGCGCAGGACAGGGCGTTGACCGCGTCCAGCGGGGTTGGAACCGGCGTGCCGAACGTGGCCATCAGCCCGTCGCCCAGATACTTGTCCAAGGTTCCGTGGTGATGGAACACCTCGGCCTCCATTCGCGCATGGAAGCCCCGCAGCACCTCGATCACCTCATACGGGTCGCGGCCGGCAGCGAATTTCGTGAAGCCCACGATGTCGATGAACAGAACCGCGATGTTTTCCTTGCGCACCTGCTTGAGCGGTTCGTCGTTCTGGCTCAGCTCCTCGACCACGTTGGGCGAGAAGTATCGCGACAGGTTGGCGCGTTCCCGCTCCAGTCCGGCATTTGAGATCAACAGGCGATTGAGCCGCCGCATCGACACGCCCAGCGTAACCGCGACCATCATGAACACGATCACCTCTTGCACGCGCATCGGAACCATGAAGCTGTTGGGGTCCAACAATTCAGCCACGGCCGGATAGCCCCGCAAGGCGGCCGCAACCTTTTCGCTGAGCCCGGGGATGGGCGTGGCCACCCACCAGGCGACGACCCAGCCCGCCGTCCACATCAGGGCCGTCCAGCTGCCCATGGCGATCACCGTGCGCCAGGAATAGGCCAGCGTACCTGCGGCCAGGATGATGAAGAAATACTGGAAATTGTCGAACCGGTACTGCATCGCCAGCGGGCGCACATCGTCGCTGAACGGGTTGGGAACGACCATGCCCAGCGTCATGATCAGCAGATCGGCGAAAATCAGCAGAAGCTCGATCCGGGATTGGCCCACACGGCCAGCGCGCCGGATCAACCAGCCGTTGCCGCAGAGCAGCAGCAGGATGAAATGATACCACATCACATCCCAGTTCGGATTCAGAAACACCAGCAGGACACCGGTCAACGCCATGGCGATCCAGCGGGCGCGGACGGCCAGTTCCAGCCCCTCGCGCTTGTGCCGTTCCAGCGCGGCTTCGGTGTATTTGTTGTCCAAATTGAATTTGTCCGGCGTGGTCACGAAAAACCGCTGAAACCGGGATTGGCTGGCCGTGGTATCAGACATTTCTGATGCTCCCTCGCTATGTAGCGGGATATGGGGTCGCACCATCCAAACATCACGGGGCACAAAACAAAAGACCCCGCCGGGTTCGGCGGGGCAAGGCTTGGTACCATGTGTCAGGCCACAGGCACCGGCGGTATTGGTGTGATCAGTTGTGCAGTTCGGCCCGGATCTGCTGGCGCAGCACGTCGATCGGAACGGTTTTTCCGTCGCGCTTGAAGCACCAGTATGTCCAGCCATTGCAGGACGGCGCGTTTTCCAGATGCGCGCCCACCTGATGGATCGAGCCCTTGATGTTGTCGCCCACCAGCGTGCCGTCGGCCCGCACCTTGGCCTTGTGCCGCTGGTTCATCGAATACAGCTCTTCGCCCGGGCGCAACATGCCGCGTTCGACCAACTGGCCGAAGGGCACGCGCGGCTCGGCGCGTTTGCTGGCGCTGACCTCGAGCGCGTCACGGTCGAACTTGCGCACCTTGGCGATGCGCTTTTCGGCCACCTTGCGATAGCTGTCCTCACGCTCGATCCCGATGAACTCGCGGCCCAGCATCTTGGCCACCGCGCCGGTGGTTCCGGTGCCGAAGAACGGGTCAAGCACCACGTCACCCGGATTGGTCGAACCAACCAGAACCCTGTGCAACAGCGACTCGGGCTTCTGCGTCGGGTGCGCTTTGTCACCGTTTTCATCTTTCAGGCGCTCGTGGCCCGTGCAGATCGGCAGCACCCAGTCGCTGCGCATCTGCACGCCTTCGTTCAAGGCTTTCAGCGCCTCATAGTTGAAGGTGTATTTCGCCCCTTCCCGCTTGCTGGCCCAGATCATCGTTTCATGCGCGTTGGTGAACCGCTTGCCGCGGAAATTCGGCATCGGGTTCGACTTGCGCCAGATCACGTCGTTCAAAATCCAATAGCCCGCATCCTGCAGGGCCGAGCCCACGCGGAAGATGTTATGATACGAGCCGATCACCCAGATCGCCCCATTGGGCTTGAGCAGGCGATGCGCGGCCTTCAGCCACTCGCGGGTAAACTGGTCATAGGCGGCAAAGCTCGAGAACTGGTCCCAATGATCATCGACCGCATCCACCTGGCTGTTGTCCGGGCGATGCAACTGTCCTTTCAGCTGCAAATTATATGGCGGATCCGCAAAAATCAGGTCAACCGACGCCTCGGGCAGACTGTTCATCACCTCGATGCAGTCGCCAGATAGAATCGTGTTTAAAGGGAGCGCGGATGCGCCCTTTGTCTTGGTAGTTGTCATGTCTCTGCCTCAAGTTCCACGGCGCTTTTGCGCTCATTTGGTTGAGACTAGGATGAGTCAAACCGGATTCGGCGTCAAATTCTTTTTTGAATCAGAGGGTTACGATTTACTCTTGATACAAGATATTGTGGACGGGCTTGAATGAACGTCTATGGTATGGGGTCACCCCAAGATTTTGCAGCGCCTCGCGATGCTGTTTGGACGGATAGCCCGCATTGGTTTCCCAGCCGTAGCCCGGATGCTGTTGCGCCAAATCCACCATCAGTTGATCGCGCCAATTCTTTGCAAGGATCGACGCCGCCGCAATCGAGACTGACTTCGCGTCCCCTTTGACCACAGCCTGCGCCGGCAAGGTCAGCCCTTTGGGGATCAGATTGCCGTCGATCAACAGGTAGTCCGGCGCAGGATGCAGGGCGGCGACGGCGCGCTCCATCGCCAAATGAGAGGCATACAAGATATTGAGGTCATCAATTTCCTCAACCGACGCCTCGGCAATGGCAAACTCGGCCCGGGCGCGCAGATCTTCGTCAAGGGTGCGCCGCCTTCGCGCCGTCAGCTTCTTGGAGTCATTCAAACCGTCGGGGATGTCCTGCGGATTCAGAATGACCGCGGCCGCCACGACCGGACCGGCCAACGGGCCGCGACCCACCTCGTCTACACCTGCTATTCGGGGATAGCCCTGCGCAATCAGCGCCTGTTCCAATTCAAACGTCGGAGTCGTCATCCCCTCGGCAAACCGCTTTTTGGTCCGAACCGCAACAAAAAAGAAGGAGGCGACCCAGGCCGCCCCCTTCCCGTACAGCGCTTCTGCGGCGCTGCTCCTGCTCGAAACCGATTACTGGTAAACCACACGGTATCCTTTCTGGCGCAGGCAGGCGGGTTCGTAGGCCCGCTTCACCTTCTTGCCGTCCCAGAACCCCACTTTGCACTGTTGTGGCAGGCTATTGGCATGTTTGTAGTGTTTCTCGAGGCAATTCGGCCCCAGCAAAGGACGTTTCTTCGAATAGCCGTTGTAGGTCTTCAGGCAACGCTGCGGCAGGTCATAGCGGGCGACACGCCGGGGCAGCGGGCGGATATGATCGGGCCGAACGTTTTGCGGCTGGTGGACATAGTTGTTCTGCCGGGTGACACGCTCTTTGCGCTTTTCCTTGTTATAGTGATTGACGGCCGCACCGATGATGGCAATGGCCGCCAACCCGCCCAGAATATCATGGGCGTCGGCCGCCTTGGCCTGGGATGCGGAAACGCCGGTGATGGCGACTGCGGTGGCGACGACGAGGGCGATGAACTTCCGGTGCATGACAAGTGTCCTTTCAAAGCTGGACGCGGCGCCACTGGCTGACCGCGAAACTGATGCAACAGCTTTCGGCCACCCGCCGACAGACAAGCAATAACGGCCCAGTGTTATCCGATATCATCGCCGCAAACCCTTTGAGATATTGAATATCGTGCCAAGCCATGCGCAGGATGCAGCCTATGAAACAGATCCTCTCTTTCCTGGTCGTTGCGACGTTGATATCGCTGAGCACCACCGTTTCGGCGGCCGAATGCTATGCCGATTACAAGGCCAAACAGGACAACCCGCTGCGCCTGCACTATGGCGTGATGCAGGTGTCCGCCTGCAAAAAGGGGCAAGCCAAGCAAGAGGTGGCCAAAAGGCTGAAATCCTCGGGGTGGACGTTGCTCAACGTGATCAGCGTTTTTGGACCGGAAGGGTTGGATCAAAGGAAGGCCAATGCCGGAAAATTCTATCTCCGTTTCTGAGGCTCGGCGGTCTGGCACCCGGCTGGTCGGAGCAGGCATCGCCGCAATCGTCGTGATCCTGATCACGGCCGCAGCCTTTTTGTTCTGGACCCTGCCCGATGCCAATGCGTTCAACGCACGGGTCGAGCGGCTGTTCGTCGAAAGCGATCTGACCACCCAGGCTGAAATCCGATTGCTGGAGATCCTCGCGCAATCCGGAACCGCATTTGCCGACACGCTGGCCAGCTACCGGATGGTGATCTTCGTGCTGCTGATCTTTGCCACGGCCATGCTGTTGGCCGCCTTGGTCTTTCTGGTGATGCTGGTGACGTTGAACCGTCGAATGGCCCAGATCGAGCGCACGGGAATCCAGGTCACGTCGCTGCTGATCAGTCGCGAAGAGAACACCGTCTACCTGAACAACATGGATTTCAAGCTGACGCCCGCAGCGATGGAAACACTGGCCGTCTTGGCCGAGTCCCGTCTCGACGACGAAGTGCTGTCGGGGGTTCAGATCGAAGCCATGATCTCTGGCCGAGACATATCGGACTGTGACGAAGCTGCCGGGGCCACGCGCATCAAACGGCTGCGGGACGCGCTGGGAAATCAGATGGTCAGCGAGCTGTTGGTCAAAAACATCGCCAAAAAGGGCTATATGCTGGCGATCGAAAAAGACGTGATCCAGATGGTCTGACCACCTCGGCCGTGGATCGCGATCGGTAAATTCTGTGTTGCGCCCCTTGGAAATCGGGCTGCAAAAGCCCATCCTCTAGGGACCCGGGCAAGGGAGACGGCCGATGAATGTCCACGCCACACGGAATACGAACGGCTACGGAATTTCGATCGAAACGCTTGACGGCAGGGTTGCCATCTACCGCGATGACATCCTTCTGGCTGAAAGCACGAATGCCAAGGTCATGTATGAAACCCGGCTGCCGCCTGCGATTTATGTTCCGCGCGAAGACGTGCGCGTTGATCTGAGCGGCGAGACCGAGTTGCAGACCTTCTGCCCGTTCAAGGGCACGGCAACCTATCACGATGTCCTGATTGGCGATGAACGGTTGGCAAACTCGGTTTGGGCCTACGAGGATTCCCTGCCTGAAAGCAAAGCCATTCAGGGTCACATCGGCTTCATGCCGGCGGCCTACACTCATATCGATCTGGGCGACAATCAATTGCGCCAACCGCGAGACGGCAACATCAGCGGCCCGTTGATCGATTGGTTGATGCGTGGCGCGGGGTCGATCTCATCACCGGAAGATTTCACCAAGACCCTGGCCGAAAAAATGCTGGAACACGGCATCGCCATTCAACGTCTCAGCATCCTTGTCTGGTCGCTGCATCCCCTGATCGCAGGCAAGCACTACATCTGGGAAAAGGGTGCCGAGGAGATTTCGACCAATATTCCAACCTACGAGATTCACGACCACCCCGCGTTCATCAACAGCCCCTTGCGGCATGTCTCGAACGGATTGGGCGGCGTTCGGCAACGGCTGAACGTAGACAACCCCCACAACAGTTTCCCCATCATGGAGGACCTGCGCGCAAAGGGGGGCACCGATTACGTGGCAATGCCTCTGCCGTTTTCCGACGGGCGTATCAATGTCCTGACGTTGACCTGCGACCACCCCAACGGCTTTACCACGGAAAACCTGGGGCTTGTCTTTGAGTGCTCGGCCGTCATCGCCCGCTACTATGAGGTGTTCATGCAGCGCGAGAATTCTCAGGCCCTTCTCGAGACCTATGTGGGCAAACGAACCGGGGCCCGCGTTTTGGGCGGCGACATTCGTCGCGGCGACGGCGATGACATCGACGCGGCCATCATGTTCTGTGACCTGCGCAACTCGACCAGCCTGGAAGAGGATCTGGGCCGCACGGAATACATCAACCTGTTGAACGAATTCTTCGAAACGGTGTCCGGCATCGTCCACGACAACGACGGTGAGGTTCTAAAATTCATCGGCGACGCCGTTCTTGCGGTTTTCCCGGCAGGTGAGGACCCCGGCAAGGCACGGTCAGACGCTCAGCGCAGTGCCGTTGAAATCGTCGAGAAATTGGCCGAGCTGCGTCGCTCCGACAAGAACCGGCAATGCGATTGCTCGATCGGCGTATCGTTCGGGCGTGTTACGTACGGAAATGTCGGTTCGCGCGAGCGGCTTGATTTCACGGTGATCGGACATGCAGCCAATGTCGCGGCGCGGTTGGGCGAGTTCGGCAAGCTCAATGGCCATCGGATCGTCGTTTCCGAAGATATCGAGCCGGCCTGTTCCCGGGCCGTTCCATTGGGGCCGGTCGACTTGCACAACGTTTCGCATCCGGTGATGTCTTTTGCCTTGCAGACATCCGCTGACACGGTTCTGGATGCCTGAGCATCCGGCACCCTTGCCCCCCCGATCCCAAATAGCCATTCATAGCTGCGCACGGCACTGGTGCGCTTTCTGATCCTGGCGCGAGGTACTGACCTTAGCCCGAACGGTTCAACTTGCGGCGCCCAGCAAAATCAACGCAGTTTGCGCGGGAGAAATCGAACTCTGCATCTGTGCGATCTGAGTTCGGGCGAGATAAGTATCCGTCAGTTCGGCAATTGCATCGGCATCGACGAACTGCGAAAGGTTCGGCGAACCGGTCACTCTGCTCAGCTTGTCCCGAAATACGTCCAGCTGCTTGTCGATATCCAGCTGGCCAAAGCTTGACGGCAGGCCCAACGCTGTTTCCATCATGCTGCGCAACGGCGGCAGGCTCATCAGATCGTACCACTTCTTGGTCTCGCTTCCGGACTGCCCGGCAAGGTCTTTCAAAGCGTGCTGGGCAAAAAGTGCGATCCGCATCGAGTCGTCGGTTTCTCCGACCGAGCTTTCGAACCGGGCGACGACATTCTTCTGAGCGATCTTGTCCATGTCAGTGATCAGTGCGGTTTTCCGAACTTCGCCCGGACCCAAGCCGAATGCTTCGGAAAACTCCCGATATCTGCTGTCAGCAAGCCGGTTCGCAAGGGCGTCATCCGAACTCGTACCGTCTGACAAGACCTTTTGAATGAAGTACCGATTGTCCAGGTCACCTTCCAATCCGAACGCGCCCAACGCGACCTGCAGCAGGCGTCGGTCAGAGACCAGATCTTCTGCCGAGCGGACGTTTCGGATGTTTTCCACAAAATACTGCGTGTCCCGGTCATTGACCGCCGAGGTGGAAAAGGCCTGCAACTGGGCGTCATAGGTGCGCTGCAAAAAACGCCACCCCACGATACCCCCAGTTGGAATGACCGGCAGGAATGTCATTGCCGATAGGCCATCAGACGCTCTTCGCGCGGCAGCAACGATCGAAGCGCCTTCAGGCATTTGTAGTACTGCTCGGTTACCAGGGCTTCGGTCGCCTGTGCCAGGACCTGGCGACTGTCGACATCCGTGAAGACCTGGCTCAGTTCCTCGATCCGTCGCAGCAGCTGTTGTTTTGCGTCTCCGGCTTCCAGATCTCCGGACAGGACCAGCTGGGCCGCGTAACACACGCGCCGGACCGGGGTTGTCACTTCGTCGGGATGTATCGCGTCGCGCAACCGAAGGACATTTGCCTCGGGCGTCATGATTGAAAAGCGGGTCCGCCGATCGCCGTTCTCAATCACTACGCCATTGATCAAAACCCGCTCTTTCGGCGCCAGCTTCAGAACCAGCCCGCCCATTACGCGGTCCCCCGCTGACGCAGCCCGCGCAAAACCGCCAGATTGATTTCAAGCAGCGGCTCGACCCCAGCCTTGCTGGCCAGAACCTGGCCCGTGTGCTGCTCGGTGAACTCGGCCAGATAGAAGATCCGCGCGCGCAGCTCATTCGGCAGTGCATTGTCCGAATCCACGACGCCGTTGGCCAGAACGGACCACAAGCGGCGGTTTTCATGCAGGGCCTGAACAAAGCCCGCGAAATCCGAGGCTTTGCGCGCGGCCGCTGCCTTGAGCCGATGCGTGATCTTTGAAATCGCCTCATATTCGGTATCACGCGGGGTTCGCGTCGGAGCGGCGGACTGAGCATATGCCCGTTGGGCAAGCGTTTGCGGGGTCACTTGAATTCCTTTCAAAAGGCGGTCGTATTTGCAGTCACAGCCGGGGCGCGTTGGTCACGCCCCGACCAAGTTTCCGCCTTAGCGGAACAGCGACAGGATCGACTGCGGGGCCTGGTTGGCAATCGACAGCGATTGTGTCGCCAATTGCTGCTGGACCTGCAGGGCCTGCAGACGGGCCGAGGTCTCTTCCATATCGGCGTCCACCAGCGAGCCGATGCCGGATTTGAAAGAGTCAGTCAGGTTCGAGATGAACTCCTTCTGGGTCTCGATCCGCCCTTGCGCCGAACCGAACGCGGCCGACGCGTCAATCGCCGTGTCGATCAAGGTTTCGATCGTGCCCAGTGCTGCGGCAGCGCCGGCACTGGTCGAAACGTCAATCGACGACAGCGCACCAAGACCGCCAGAACCGGCATTGGTGAACTGGGCCGAAACGGTTACGTCGCGATCTGCGTCAGCGCCAGCGGTTGCGGTCCCGGTCACGAAGGACAGAGTGCCCGGCGCGCTGGAGTCATAGTCGATCGCTACACCGGTGATCCCAAGCGCGTCGATCTGGTTCTTCAGCCCCACTGCCACGATGGCATCTGTGTAGGCAGAGTCATAGGTTCCCGAAGGGTCCAGATCGCTGGCCTGCACGGTGTATGATGCAACTTTGTCCCCGATGGTGATCGACACTTTGTCACCGACGGCGAAGTTGTCGGTCGAACTGTCGATCACGATATCACCGGACCCGCCGGACTTGTCCATTGTGAACCCGGCGGCGTCATTGTCAGTGGTCGCGTTGTCCGAGCCGGTCAGAACGCCCTTGCTGGCATATCCACCGGTCGACAGGTCCTGGCTGGCCACCGAAATCGACGACGCGGTCACGTTGCCAGCGCTGTCGCGATCCAGCGACGAAAGGATCGATGCGGTGCCCGCTGACCCGTCCACAAGATTGAGGCCGTTGAACTGTGCGGCACCGACCACCGATGCGATCTGGTCCCGCAGGGCGGCTACGTCATCATTGATCTTGCCGCGGTCGACGTTGTCCTCCTGCGCGGCGACGATCTTGTTCTTCATCTGGGTCAGCAGGTCGGTCACGGTTTCCGAAGCGTTCCGGGCCACGGCGACAGTCGATTCACCCAGTGCCAGGCTATCCTTGATCGCATTGAAACCGTTGACATCGGATTCCATCACCTTGGAAATCGCCCATACGGCCGAGTTGTCCTTGGCCGTAGCGACATCCTTACCCGTCGAAATCGCGTTCTGGGTTGCTGCAAGGTTCTTGTTGACCGATTTCAGAGTCTGCAGCGCAACCATCGCGCCGTTGTTTGTCAGAATGCTGGACATGTTTTTCATCCTTTTCCATTCGGGCCTTCTTCGCCCAGTGACGCCCGACCATCATTGGCGGACGTGTTGTCGTTCTGACCTGTGCGAGCTACCGATCGGTGTTCGCGCCACCTTCTTTCGAGGTGCGGGACCACTTTTGGGCCTGATCTCCTAACGGAGTGCTAAGGCGGTCCGACGGAAAAAGACGGATTTGAATCAAACCCGCCGCTAGGCACGTTTTTCCAGCTTGGGATCCTGACGGACGGCGAAGCCATTGCGTTGCCCGGCCGCGTCATAGGTCGTGAATTCCTGCCGGATTTTTCTGAGTTCAGCCATCCGGTTCATAACCGCCCGAATCCCTTCGGCCGCGCCGGTCAGCAGGCCCTGATTGCGCTCGACCTTCTTGTGCAGTCGAATCAAGTCGTCACTGTCGTGCACCTGCATCTCGTTGAGTGCGCCGATCAGTTTTTCCTTCTGCGGCATCATCTGGCCCAGCCGATCCAGGTCCCCTTCGACCAAAGCCCTGCGCTCGAGATCGAGAACCTCCTCGAGAGCCTTAATCAGTCCCTGCTTGTGCTCAGTCGGCATGGGTCTTCTCCATCATTGCATTGAAAAGGGTTTCCGACAGTCCGATCCCGCCGGATCGGGCCAATTGCCTGGCCTGCTCCTGCAACAGGAAAGACGCGAACTGGTCTTCGCCCGCGCTACCTCCGAAAGCTTGCCGCGCGTTGCCCAAGCCTGCGGCCTTCAGCATTTCGGCTAGAAAAGTTGCCTCAAGCTCGACCGCTGCGGCCTTGAGTCTTTGTTCGGTCATATTGCTGCGCGGTACCGGCGCGAAGTTTGGGATTTCCATCGCCCTCTCCGAAAATTGTTTCGATCTTTGTCGATCAAAGCGAAGAGCGGTTAAAATATACGTAACTACCTTGAGGGCAGGTTTGGGCCAAACAACCGGAGCCGGAGCAAAATGCCCAACGCCCTGACCATGATGACCAATGTGATTTCCGGCGGAAAGCCGGATTGGGCCGCAAAGTCCGAGCCCCCAACAAAAGGCGACTCTGATTTCGCGGAGCTCATGGCCGAAGATGAGATGCTGAACCTAGAGGCCGAGGCGAAACCTCATCCGGACAGCCGCGCGGGTCCGAAAATCGTGGATGGCGATGAAAACACCGACCCTGACGTCCCGCAGGTCGAACCCGATTTGGCTGAACCGCTGGAATTGCAGGGATCACAACAGGACGCTCGACAGAAAGACACGCCTCTGCCCATGGCAACGCCCGGTGAACTTCCAAAGCGCGAGGCGACGGCGCACGCCACTCTCGAGGCCAGCCCTCCGGCGGAGGGACGCCAGTCAACTGCCGCCGCGGCCATGCGCGCAGTAACCTCTGATCCCGATCGCCGATCGCTCGCGGGCGACACGGGCAGGGGAACCGATGCGCCCGAGCGTGCCGCGAGCACAGCGCCCCAACCAGCGTCAGCGGCAAAAGAGCAGTTGAACGCCACCGAACCTGGAGTGAGTGGAGGGCTGCAGAACCGAAAGGACGAATTGCGCACTGCAACCGGTAAAGAAGCCAGGCGCGACGAGCAGGCCACCGGATCGTGGGGGGTGGATCAACGGCCGGCCAAACCTGCTGGCCAGGGAACGGAATCCATCATCCGGGCACAGATCGTCGGTACATCGGAACGCGCAGCACTGAAGGACCCGATGCCAGAGGACAGTCTGCACGACCGGATGCCAACGCAGGACTTGGGTACGACCCCAGCGCAAAGGGATGCAGGCCCGACCAACGGCGTCCCGCTCTCGGGCCGGGCGGAAATTGCTCGGGCGGTCGCCGGGCAAATGGCGGCCAGCATCGTCGCAAAGCCGGGAAGCGGAAGCGTGGAAATCGCACTGACTCCGGAAGAGCTGGGCAAAGTTTCGATCAAGGTGACCGGGCGCGAAGACGGGTTGCACATGATGATCGTCGCCGACCGGCCTGAAACCATGGACCTCATGCGCCGGCATATCTCGATCCTGTCAGCCGAATTCAAAGAGATGGGGCTGGGCGATCTTTCCTTTGATCTGGGCACCTCGGCGAACCCAGAACAGGACGCTGAGCCAACTGAACGAAGCACATTCATCACCACAGGGGAGCTTGACCCTGCAACCGAAACACCCGCTCTGGCCCGCCCAACTCAGGTGGACCGGGCGTTGGACCTGAGGCTTTGACCCATGATCACCACAGCGGCATCCGCGACACAAACACCTTCAACAGCACAGCCAACGGGAACCTCGGCAGCGACAGGGCTGACCTCGGACTTCGAGACGTTTCTCATGATGTTGACGGCGCAGGCGCGCAACCAGGATCCTCTGGAGCCCCTGGATTCGTCGGAATATGCGTCGCAACTCGCCCAGTTTTCGATGGTCGAGCAGCAGGTGCAGACCAACGACCTTCTGGCAACCCTCACCGCCGCCCTGAGCAGCGTCAATCTGGATGAGCTGTCCAACTGGATTGGGGTCGATGTTCAGGGGGCAGCCTCCTTCCGGTTTGATGGCCAGCCACAGACCATATTCACTCAGCCTGACCTGGGCGCGGATGCGTCTGTGCTGGTCATCAAGGATTCTGACGGAACCGAAATCGACCGAATCTCTGTTCCGGTGTCCGAGACCGAGTTTCTTTGGGCTGGAGTGGATGCATCGGGCAATCCGCTGCCCAACGGCACCTATTCCGCAACGCTGGAAAGCTATTTGGGGGATGAACTGCTCTCGGCGCGGCCTGCGGCCACCTACAGCCGCGTCGTCGAAGCCCAAGTCGGGGCCGGTGTCGTCATGTTGACCTTGGACAGCGGCGTCGTGATTCCGGCAACCGACGTCGTTGCCGTTCGTACCGGCGCTTGAACTCGGGGGCGCTGCGGGCCAAGGATTGGCCGTCCAGATTCGCAACGCTCCGGTGTCTCAACTGTCCGTTCCAACCGCTCCTCCACCCGGCCTTGCAGACCAACTTGTCGAAAGCGGGTTGATCGCAAAAGACGCCCAGTTCGAAACGCTGTATGGCGGACGCACGAACCAGGTGTGGAAGGTATTGGACGCCGAGCCGGACCGGGTTTTGAAGTTCTATCGGTCTTCCCTTCAAAACCCGCTGTTTCGCAACGACGCCCAACTCGAAGCAGCCTGTCTGCACGCACTTGCTGCGACGGGGTTTGTTCCGCGGCTTCGCGCCTCGGGCAGCTTTGGCCCGGATCGCTGGGTTTTCTATGACCATGCGGCTGGCACTCCGTGGCGAGAAGGGACCGCGCAGGTGGCGAAACTGCTGCATGATCTGCACGCCCGAGAAATCGTGCTAGAGGTCCCTAAGGGATGCAATGGAAGCGTTGATCTCGATCATCACGGCACCCGTATTTTGAACGGTTGCCGCTCGGAACTCAGCGCCGTTCTGGCCGAACGCAAACCCAGGGTCCGGGTGCCGCCGACCCCCCGAGTATGCCTGATCCATGGCGACCCGGTGGCCGGCAACATCCTCGTCTCCTCTGCGGGGCTGACACTGATCGACTGGCAATGCCCGGCGATGGGTGACCCATGCGAGGATCTTGCCCTGTTCCTGTCACCCGCCATGCAGCATCTCTATCGCGGCAAGGCGCTGACCCCCGAGGAAGAGGCTACGTTTCTGTCGGCCTATGACAGCCCGCCGACGGTGCGCCGATACCTCGAGCTAAAGCCTTGGTACAATTGGCGTATGGCTGCCTACTGCCTGTGGCGGGCCGAGAATGGTGCGCCAGCCTATAGGGCCGGGTTTGACCTTGAGGTTGCGGCCCTCTGACCGTGGGCCGTATCACAAATCGGCAAGAGCCATGGCCGCATAAGCCGGTGGCATCAGCAGTCGCCGCCAGCGCCCGAATGGGAACTTTGACGGCGGTTTGGCGATGACGTCCGGAATATTCGCGGGCTCACCCAAAACCAAGCGGGCCAATGCCCGCCCGCAATAGCTGCCCATCGCCACGCCGTTCCCGTGATAGGCCAGACCGGCAAACAAGCCCGGGTGGCCCGGAACCTCCCCGACAAAGGGCAGCAGGTCACGGGTCAGGCAAACCATACCTGACCACATATGAGTTGCCTCAACCTCGGCCCAACCCGGGAACATGCGATCAAAGTCACGGCGTACTTTGCGACGGATCGCAGCCTCAGCGCGCGGCGAGGACATGAGGCCTCCGCGCATTCCGAACAGGAACCGGTTGTCCGGCATCAGGCGGAAATAGTGCAGAAGGTTGCGCGTGTCGTACGCCATCTGGCGCGATGTCCACCCCTGTGCCTGCAATTCAGCTTCGGTCAGCGGACGTGTCACCATGACCGTAGACTGTGCAGGCATGTAACGGGCGGCCAACCAGTCGGGCAGATCGTCGCTGGAATAACCGTTGGTGCAGATCAACACCGTCTTGGCCTGAACACGGCCCGTGGGGGTGGTCATCCCGTACCCGGACCCGGCTTTTCCGATGTCCTGAACCGGGCTTTTCGAGAATACTGCGGCACCTTGCGCCTGCGCGGCCCGGGCCAACCCGAACAGGTATTTCTGCGGGTTCAGCCCAAAGCCGACCGGGTCGGTATATCCACCAAAGAAACGGCCCCCCATACCGAGGCGTTCCAAATCCGACGGTTCATGCAGAACCCCACCGCTTTCCGCGCGACGCCGCAGCCGCTCCATCGCGCGCGGGCTGTGCGCCAGCTGCGTCTCCCCTTCGGAGTGAACGTCTGCGTCGATCCGAAACCGCTGCAAAAGATCCGCAACCAAGGCGACCGCGTCGGTTTCGGCCTGCGCGTAATCCTGTGCCGCCGAAATCCCATAGCGCCGCGCAAGTGTCGCCGAACCAAGCTTGGACCCTCCTTGGCAGCAAAACCCACCATTGCGCCCAGAAGCACCCCAGCCCGGAGTTTCGGCTTCGAACACGGCGACAGAAACACCGCGTTCGGCGAGGTGCAGGGCCGCAGACAATCCGGTGAACCCGCCGCCGACAATCGCAACGTCGGTCGACAAATCACCCGAATGAACGGGCCAGTCAGGCGCCGTAGTGGTTTCATCCCACCAACACCCCTCACGGGGGCCGGGGCCATAGGTATAAGCCGGAAAGATCCGCCTCATTCGGTGCGCGCGGCGGCTTGTTCCTCTTGCCGCTGCCGGACCATCGCACGTTTCGACACCAGCGACGCGGTGATCACACCGACAGTGACCACGGCGATCATGATGGTCGACAGCGCGTTGATTTCCGGGCTGACCCCCAGACGCACCGCCGAGAAGATCTTGATCGGCAGGGTCGTGGCCGAGGGGCCGGACGTGAAGGACGCGATCACCAGATCATCCAGCGACAGGGTGAAGGCCAGCAGCCACCCCGAGATCACCGCCGGCGCGATGATCGGCAGCGTCACCAACCTGAAGGCCTGCGCCGGCGAGCAGCCCAGATCCAGCGCCGCCTCTTCCAGCGACTGATCGAACGTCACCAGCCGCGAGGACACCACGACCGACACGTAGCACATCGAAAAGGTCGTATGCGCCAGCACGATGGTCAGGATGCCTCGGTCCAGCCCGATCCCGATAAACAGCAGCAGCAGCGACAGGCCGGTGATCACTTCGGGCATCACCAGCGGCGCGTAGATCATGCCGGAGAACAGCGTGCGGCCAAAGAACCGCCCGCCCCGCACCATGACATAGGCGGCCATGGTGCCCAGAATGGTCGCCAGCGTCGACGAGAACACGGCGACGCGAACGGTGACCCAAGCCGCATCCAGAAACGCCTGGTTCTGCATCAGCTCGCCATACCATTTGGTCGAGAACCCGGCCCAGACCGTAACCAGCTTGCTTTCATTGAAGCTGAAGATGATCAGGATCACCATCGGGATGTACAGAAACGCAAAGCCCAGCGTCAGCGAGACCGTATTGAACCAGCTCAGCCTGTTCATTGCTCTGCCTCCGCCTGTTTCTGCTGGTTGCGCTGGAACAGCACGATCGGAACTACCAGGATCAGCAGCAGGATCACCGCCACGGCGCTGGCCACCGGCCAGTCGCGGTTCGAGAAGAACTCCTCCCACAAGACCTTGCCGATCATCAGTGTGCCCGACCCGCCCAGCAGCGAGGGGATCACGAATTCACCGATCACCGGAATCATCACTAGGAAGCATCCCGCAATGATGCCCGGGCGCGACAGCGGGATGGTCACCAGCCAGAAGGCCTGTGTGCGCGAACAGCCCAGATCCTCGGCCGCCTCAATCAGCGAGCCGTCCAGCCGATCGAGCGCGGCATAGATCGGCAGGATCATGAAGGGCAGATAGGTGTAGACGATACCGATATAGACGGCCGTCTGCGTATTCAGAATGGTCAGCGGGGTCGAGATGATGCCCGTCCACAGCAGGAACTGGTTCAGGTAGCCTTCATTCGACAGGATCCCCATCCACGCATAGACGCGGATCAGGAACGAGGTCCAGAACGGCAGGATCACCAGCATCATCAGCGTCGGGCGCCATTCCTCGGGCGCGCGGGCCATGCCATAGGCGATGGGATAGCCCACCAGCAGGGTCAGCGCGGTCGCGATCAGCGCGATCTTGACGCTGGACAAGTAGGCTTTCCAGTACAGGTCGTCCTCGGTCAGCCAGACGAAATTCTCGAAATCCAGCTGGCTGAAGAATTCCTTGATCCCGGCCCAGCCCTGCGACAGATCAAGAGTCGGGGTGTAGGGCGGGATCGCAAGCGCGATGTCCGACAGCGAGATCTTCAACACGATGAAGAACGGCACCAGGAACAGGGCCAGCAGCCAGACATAGGGAATGGCGATCAGGACTGCGCGGCGCATCAGTCTGCCAGCAGAACCGCCGCCGTGGCTGTCCAGGACAGCCAGACAGGGTCTTCCCAAGTAAAGGACCGGCGGGAAATCCGCCGTGTGTTGGCCGTTTGCGCCTTGATGATCGTCCCGTTTGGCAATTCGACATGGTAGGTCGACAGGTTGCCCAAATAGGCAATGTCATGCACCTTGCCCTGCACTGCGTTGACGGCATCGGCAGGACGCTCGGCCGAGATCGTTACCTTTTCCGGCCGGATGGCCAGGTGACAGGCCTGCCCGTTTCCAAAGCTTGCCGCCGATGTCGCCGTCAGTGGCGGCTGGCCCTCGGCCCATTCGATACTGTACGAGCCCTCACCGGCGGCGGTTGCACGACCTTCGATGATGTTCACGTCCCCAATGAAATCGGCGACATAGACCGAGTTCGGGTTTTCGTAGATCCGGTCCGGCGTGGCGACCTGCATCAACTGACCCTGATCCATCACCGCAACGCGACTGGCCACCGTCATTGCCTCTTCCTGGTCGTGGGTCACGATCACGAAGGTGGTGCCGGTCTTTTCCTGAATGTCCATCAGTTCGAACTGGGTGTCCTGGCGCAACTTTTTATCCAGTGCACCAAGAGGTTCGTCCAGCAGCAGCAGTTTCGGCGCCTTGGCCAGCGACCGGGCCAGAGCCACGCGCTGCCGCTGCCCGCCCGAGATCTGATGCGGCTTGCGGCGGGCGAATTTTTCAAGACGGGTCAGGCGCAGCATCTCCTCGACCCGGTCTTCCAAATCATGCTTGGGCATGTTGTCCCGGCGCAGGCCAAAGGCGATGTTGTCCCAGACGTTCAGATGGGGAAACAGCGCATAGGACTGGAACATCATGTTGACCGCCCGCTTGTTCGGCGGCACCGGGTCGATGTCCTGACCACTCAGCATGATGTGGCCTTCGGTGGGTTTCTCGAACCCCGCCAGCATCCGCATCATCGTCGTCTTGCCGCAACCCGACGGCCCCAGCAAAGCAAAGAATTCCCGCTCGAAGATGTCCAGCGACAGATTGTCGATGGCAGTAAAGTCCCCGAATCGCTTGGTCACATTTTTGAACTGGATCAAGGGTTTCGCCTGCGGATCTTCCCACGGCGCAAAGACGGTAGAGTTCAAATCGGCCCCCGTAAGTCAGCCTGTACAGGTTGTGTGCAAGGCAGAACCATTCTGCCTTGCGCAATCATTTCGGATCAGGTGCCCGATTTGATCTTGGTCCACAGGCGGGTCACGACCCGCTGCGTTTTGGCCGGGTAAGGCGTGGTGATGTAGAGGTTCTGCATCGTGGCATCATCCGGGTAGATCGCCGGATCGCCGATCACGTCTTCTTCCAGAAACTCCTGCGACGCCTTGTTGCCGTTGGCGTAGTAGACGTAGTTCGACGCCGCCGCCATGTTGTTGGCATCCAGGATGAAGTTCAGGAATTTATGCGCGCCGTCCGGGTTGGGTGCATCCACCGGAATGGCCATCTGGTCGAACCACATCAGCGAGCCTTCGGCAAACGGATGGTATTCGATGGTCACACCGTTGTCGGCCTCATCCGCCCGATCGCGGGCCTGCAGAATGTCGCCCGACCAGCCCACGGCCACGCAGATGTCCCCATTGGCCAGTGCATTGATGTATTCCGAGCTGTGGAACTTCTGAATGTAGGGACGCACGCCCGTCAGCACCTCTTCGGTCTTGGCGATCACGTCGGTGTCATGGCTGTCCGGATCTTCGCCAATGTACTGGAGTACCATGGGAATGATCTCGGACGGCGCGTCCAGGAAATGGACGCCGCATGAGGCCAGCTTTTCCATGTTCTCGGGCTTCAGCACCAGGTCCATGCTGTTCAAGGGCGCATCGTCGCCCAGCACTTCCTTGACCTTGTCGACATTCACGCCCAGCCCCGTGGTGCCCCACATGTAGTTGATCGAATAGGCGTTGTCCGGGTCATATCCGGCCGTACGTTCCTGGATCACATCCCAGAGGTTAACTACATTGGGCAGCTTGGACATGTCCAGTTTCTGGAAGGCTCCAGCCTGGATCTGGCGCTGAAGGAAGGTGCCCGACGGCACCACCACATCGTAACCGGATCCTCCGGCCAGCATCTTGGTTTCCAGAACCTCGTTGCTGTCGAACACGTCGTAGATCAGGGTCAGACCCGTCTCTTCCTGGAATTTGCTCAGCAACTCCTCGTCGATGTAGTCCGACCAGTTGTATACGCGCACCTCTTCCGCAACAGCGGCCGACGTCCCCAATGCGACAATTGCCGTCATCGTCAGCGTTTTGATTTTCATTTTCTTCTCCCTGCAAGTGTACGGGCATTTTCCCGTTTTTTTGGATTTGATCAAGTTTTGCGTTTTCCCTCGATACGTCGTATGGTTTCACGGGGCAAGAAACCTGACAAGCCGGGAGCATTGGGATCGGGGTGAACCAATTGGATTTGATCAAAAATAAGGCATCTGCTGCAGTGACCCAGACCGAAAAACGACCAGCACATGAACAGGTGTACCAGACACTGAAGTCGCAGATCATGTTCGGCGATCTGGTGCCGGGGCAACCGGTCACGATCCAAGGCTTGACCGATTCGCTGGGCGTGGGCATGACCCCGGTGCGCGAGGCTATCCGGCGCCTGATCTCGGACGGTGCGCTGATCTTTCAGGGCAACCGGCGGGTCAGCGTTCCCCTTCTGACCGCAACAGATGTCGAACAGATGATTTTCGCCAGAAATGCCGTAGAATCAGAGCTTTCCCGGCGCGCAGCAGTCAACATGACCACGGCGGATATCGACCAGCTTGAAAAGATCGACGAACAGCTGGATCGCACGATCGCCGACGGGGACGTTGGCGGCTATCTTCGCCTGAACCATGCATTCCACGAAAAACTCTATGACCATGCCGGCGCGCCGATTCTAAAGGATTTGGCCGAGCGCCTGTGGCTGCGATTCGGGCCGTCCTTGCGCGTCGTCTGCGGGCGCTTCGGCACCCAGAGCCTTCCAGACCGGCACAAGGACATCATCGATGCCTTGCGCGCCAGCGACGCTGAAAAAGTCGCAAAAGCAACGACCCAGGATATCGAACAGGGCATGGAACTGATGGCCGAGGCGCTGGCGACCGAATAGGTCAGCGCGATTCGATTGACAGAAAAAAATTTGATCATATTGTGACGGCAACCGCTGTTGCAGGAGTAGAGACCGATGTCGACCATCACCAACCACATGCCGACCGCCGAATTGCAGGCCCTGGATGCGGCGCATCACCTTCACCCGTTTTCGGCCAACGGCGCACTGGGCAAGGAAGGCGCGCGCGTCATCACCCGAGCCAAGGGCGTCTATCTGACCGACAGCGAGGGCGAAGAGATCCTGGATGCCATGGCCGGCCTGTGGTGCGTGAACGTCGGCTATGGCCGCGACGAACTGGCCGAAGTGGCGGCGCGCCAGATGCGCGAACTGCCCTACTACAACACCTTCTTCAAAACGACCCATGTCCCAGCGATCGCGCTGGCGGCCAAGCTGGCCGAACTGGCACCGGGTGACCTGAATCATGTCTTCTTCGCCGCCGGCGGGTCCGAGGCCAATGACACCAACATCCGTCTGGTCCGTACTTATTGGGCGGAAAAGGGTCACCCCAACAAGAACATCATCATCAGCCGCCACAACGCCTATCACGGGTCGACCGTCGGGTCGGCTTCGCTGGGCGGCATGGCCGGCATGCACGCGCAGGGCGGCATCCCGATCCCGAACATCCACCACATCAACCAGCCCAACTGGTGGGCCGAGGGCGGCGACATGACGCCCGAAGAGTTCGGTCTGGCCCGCGCACGCGAGCTGGAAGAGGCGATCTTGGAACTGGGCGAAGACCGCGTTGCCGCCTTCATCGCCGAGCCGGTCCAGGGTGCGGGCGGCGTGATCGTCGCGCCCGACACCTACTGGCCGGAAATCCAGCGCATCTGCGACAAGTACGACATCCTGCTGATCGCCGACGAGGTGATCTGCGGCTTTGGTCGAACCGGCAACTGGTTCGGCTCGCAGACCATGAACATCCGCCCGCATATCATGACCATCGCCAAAGGGCTCAGCTCGGGCTATGCGCCCATCGGCGGCTCGATCGTCAATGACGAGATTGCCGAGGTGATCGGCGGGACCGAGTTCAACCACGGCTATACCTATTCGGGCCACCCCGTCGCGGCGGCCGTCGCGCTGGAAAACCTGCGCATTCTGGAAGAAGAAAAGATCGTCGAGCATGTGCGCGATGTCGCGGCCCCCTATCTGAAACAGAAATGGGAGGCGCTGGTCGAGCACCCGCTGGTGGGCGAAGCCAAGATTGTGGGCATGATGGCCTCGATCGCGCTGACGCCGGACAAGGCCAGCCGGGCCAAGTTCGCCTCCGATCCGGGTACTGTCGGGTACATCTGCCGCGATCGCTGCTTTGCCAACAACCTGATCATGCGCCATGTGGGCGACCGGATGATCATCTCGCCGCCACTGGTTCTGACCCCGGCCGATATCGACGAGATGTTCGTGCGCATTTACAAGTCGCTGGACGAGGCGCAGGCCGAGATCATCGCCCAGGGCTTGATGAAAGCGGCCTCGTGAGTTCAGGGAAATATCAAAAAAGGGCGGTCCGGTAGGGCCGCCCTATTTCGTTCACCGCATCCGTTCCAGCAAGTGCACGGTTGCGTACCCATCCGGCAAAAGACCACGCGCCATCTGATAGGCCCGCAACGCATTGATGGTGTTCGGCCCGATCCGCCCGTCGATGGCCTGCGTGTCGAACCCGGCCAGGGTCAGGCGCAGCTGCAACTCCTTGCGTTCGGTAAAACTCAGCACCCGGTCGCCGCGCGGCCAGCTTGCGCGGAACGGACCCTGCCCGGCCAGCCGGTCTGACAGGTGGCCGATGCCGATCACATAGGCATCGGCGCCGTTGTAACGCTCGATCACGCTGAAATTGTCAAAGATCATCAGGGCCACGCCACCGCTGCCGGCCGGCAGCAGGATCGAGGCGGGCCCGAAATCTGCGATGCCACCGCCGTTCGCGGCGCGGACGCCGCGTGCGGCCCATTCCGAAGGCAGCAAACTAACGTCCCGACTGGCGCTGGCATAGTCGAACCCTTTGGGCAAACGCACCTCGACCGCCCATGGCTGACCTTTGGTCCACCCGAACTTGGCAAGGTAGGCGGCAGCAGACGCAAGCGCATCCGTAGGATCGTCCGACCAGATGTCGCGGCGTCCGTCGCCGTCGAAGTCAACCGCGTGCTCGAGGTATGAGGTCGGCATGAATTGCGTGTGCCCCATGGCACCCGCCCAACTGCCCGTCATTCGGTCCGAGGTGATGTCGCCGGCCTGCACGATTTGCAATGCCGCGAGCAACTGTGTTTCAAAAAACTGCGCGCGCCGCCCGTCATGGGCAAGCGTTGCAAGCGACCGGATTGTCTGGCTGCTGCCCCGATACGTGCCGTAGGATGTTTCCAGCCCCCAGACCGCGACCACCACCTCTTTTTCGACCCCGTACCGGGCTTCGATCCGGTCCAGCGTATCCTTGTACCGCACCAGCGCCTTGCGCCCATTCGCGATGCGCAGGTCTGACACGGCCGAATCCAGATACTCCCAGATCGGTTTCGAGAACTCGGCCTGACTGCGATCGCGCTTGATGGCGTCGTTGTCGTAGGTCAGGCCTGACAATGACCGGTCCAGGACCTGCGGCCGGATACCTGCCGCAACTGCCCGGTGCCGGAAGGCGTTCAACCAAGTCTCGAAGCTGGTGTTGCCTTCGACGACCACCCGGTGCATGCCGGTGGTCGGCCTTGGCACCGGCCGGATCGAAACCGTCAGATCGGCCGACGCCAACTGGATCGAATCCAGCGCCGGTCTGATCTGTGGTCGTTTGGTTGTATTCGAAGTCTCCGCCTGCAAGATGGATGCCCAAAATGCGGCGGCCACAAAGCCACACACATATTTCATGATTCAGGTTTTCCTGATTACTGCTCGCAGACAGGGTACCCCAGATTGCGCAAATCACAAAGCGCTCAGGACTGGCTCTCTTGATCTTTTGCTTCGCGCTCGGCCCGGATCTTGGCCAGCGCCTCTCGCAGCAAAGGCACGCGGTTGGGGCGGAAACTGTCCTGGGTGACGGACATCGCGCGCATCCGGTCCAACCGAAACACGCGAAAATCCCGCCTCAGATGGCACCAGCTGAGCAGTACGCTGGCATGATCCATGTACACGATGCTCAGTGGGCTCACGCGGCGCTGGGTGTCGTCACCTTTCGCATCGGTATAGTCGAACTCGACCACACGCTCGTCCCACGTCGCCTGCCGCAGGTCGGCAACTTCGATGCTGGGTGCGGCAGGACGGTCGAACCGGGTGGCGGTCAGCACTGCGTGGCTCAGGCGGTGGGATTGGCGGTGTGGCAGCCGGCCCTGCAGTTTGCGCAGCGCCGCACCGGCGGCGTCCGACAGAGCCGGGTCTCCGATCAGTTGCACCTCGCGTAGGCCAAGAACCAGCGCCTCCAACTCGTCATCGGTGAATCCCAGCGGCGGCAGTGTCGCGTCTTCGATCAGGGTGAACCCGAACCCGGCCTCGCCATCAATGACTGCACCGAGACCACGCAGAGCGTCGATGTCGCGATGCACGGTGCGTGCCGAAACCCCCAGATCCTGCGCCAACTGCGCCGAGGTCTTGGGCGACGGGCCAGACCGCAAGGCCTGCATCAATTGGAACAGTCGGGCGGTGCGGGACATGATGTCATTCAATCTAAACCTAATGACAGAAACTGTCATTAGCCCGCGATAGACCGGCGGCACCCCAATTTCGGAGCCTATTATGTTGACCCTTCTTACCTACCCTTCCGCTTTCGGACTTTTCAGCGCCAGCCCCTTTTGCGTCAAAACCGCCTATATGCTGCAGCTGGCCGGGCTGCACTGGCGCCGTTCGGACATGGTCGATCCGCGACAGATGCCGCACAGCAAGTTGCCGGTTTTGCGCACACCCGAACGTCTCGTGCCGGACAGCGACCAGATTCGCGACTGGTTGGAAGCGCAGGGCGCCGAATTCGACCGTGGCCTGAGCGATGTGCAAAAGGGCCAGTCCCGCGCGTTGATCCGCATGGCCGAGGAACATCTGTACTTCCAGATCGTCATTGACCGCTGGGCCAACGACGAGGTTTGGCCAGTTCTGCGCGACACCTTCTTCTATGAGATTCCCCGAATCGTCCGACGCCCGATCTCGAACTCGGTCCGGAAATCGGTCTTGAAAGGCCTTCGGTCCCAAGGGATCGGGCGCTTCTCCGAGGCTGAACGGATGGCGCGGGTCGAACGCGACCTCGAGGCGATCTCAGCCTATCTGTGGCAGGCCCCGTATCTTTTGGGGGATCACCCCACTTCGGCCGACCTCAGCGTCGGCCCGATGCTGGCTGCGATGCGGGCCACTCCGGCCGATACCCGGCTGACCCGGCGCATCAAACAGGATACGCTGCTGAACAGTTATGTTGACCGGATGGAACAGGCTATCCCCCTGCCATGAGGCTTTTCGATGACCCCAACGTGGCGTCTGCTTACGAGGCATTCGCCGCGGACACCAGAAGCGGCGCTCTGGCTCTGCGCGATCTGGTCTTCGCCACTGCGCAGGAACTTCAGCCGGCGGTTTCGGTGACCGAGGCTCTGCGATGGGGTCAACCGGCCTATCTGAGTCCCAAGGGGACAACCATCAGGCTGGGTGGACACACCTCCGCCCGGTTTGCCCTGTTTGTCCACTGCCAGACCCGGCTTATCGGTGAGTTTACCTCGGCCTTTCCCGACGCTGACAGGATTGACGGCAATCGCGCCATCCTGTTCGACGGGATCGAACAGATCGACCCCATCCGGCATGGATGGCTGATCGCCCGGGCGTTGACCTATCACCGCTGACGGCGTTTGCGCTCGACCTTGCGTTTGATCTTGTCCTTCTTGCGCTTGGTGCTGACCGCCTTGCGCCGTGTCGGACGGCCGGGCCGCCCACGTCCGCCGCCGCGCGGCATGGCCTGATCTTCGATCGACAGCAGCTCCAACTCCAGCCCGCCGGTCACCGGTGTGGCCTCGGTCAGGCGCACTGTGACACGCTGGCCAATGGCGATGGTCAGGCCGGTATCGGCCCCCATCAGGGTGCCGGCCTCGGCGTCGAAGTGGAAGAACTCGCGCCCCAGCGACCGCACCGGCACCAGCCCGTCGGCCCCGGTTTCGTCCAGTTTGACGAAGGCCCCGAACCGGGCGATGCCGCTGATGCGGCCGGTGAACTCGTTGCCGACGCGCTCGCTCAGATAGGCCGCCAGATAGCGGTCGGTCGTGTCGCGCTCGGCCATCATCGAGCGGCGCTCGGTGTCCGAGATGTGGGTGGCGATCTCCTCCAGCCGCTCGATCTCGTCGGCGGTCAGACCGTCCTTGCCCCAGCCATGGGCCGAGATCAGCGCCCGGTGCACGATCAGGTCGGCGTAGCGGCGGATGGGCGAGGTGAAATGCGCATAGTTGCGCAGCGCCAGCCCGAAATGGCCAAAGTTCTCGGGGCTGTAATAGGCCTGCGCCATCGACCGCAAGGTGCTGAGATTGATCAGCTCAGCATCCTCGGTGCCGGCGGCGGCATTCAACAGCGCGTTCAGGTGACGGGTCTGCAGCACCTGCCCTTTGGCCAGATTCAGCCCGGCGGCCTGTGCCGTCTCACGCAGGCTTTCCAGCTTTTCGGGCGCGGGTTCCTCGTGCACCCGGAACAACAGAGGGCTGCGCTTGGCGATCAGCGTCTCGGCCGCGGCCACATTGGCCAGGATCATGAATTCCTCGATCAGCCGGTGCGCGTCCAGCCGCTCGCGGAAGGCCACGCTTTCGACCTCGCCCTTGTCGTTCAGCACGATCTTGCGTTCCGGCAGGTCCAGGTCCAGCGGCTGGCGTTCGTTGCGCGCCGTCTTCAGCGCGCCATAGGCGGCATAGAGCGGCTTCAGAACGCTCTCCAGCAGCGGGCCGGTCCGGTCGTCATTGGGGGTGCCGTCGATGGCCGCCTGCACCTCGGCATAATGCAGAGACGCGGCCGAGCGCATCAGCCCGCGCACAAAGCGGTGGTCGATCTTGTTGCCGTTTGCATCGATCCGCATCCGCACCGCGATACAGGCGCGCGGCACGCCTTCGTGCAGCGAACACAGATCGCCCGACAGACGGTCGGGCAGCATCGGCACGACGCGGTCGGGGAAATAGGTCGAGTTGCCCCTTCTGCGCGCCTCGCGGTCCAGCGCACTGCCGGGGCGCACATAGGCCGCCACATCGGCAATGGCGACCCAAATCACGTGACCGCCCGGGTTTTTCGGATCATCATCGGCATGGGCATAGCAAGCGTCGTCATGGTCGCGCGCGTCCGAAGGGTCGATCGTCAGCAGAGGGATGTCCCGCAGATCCTCGCGCCCTTTCAGCCCGACGGGCTTGGCCCGGTCGGCCTCGGCGATCACGTCATCGGGAAAATCATCCGGGATGCCGTGCTGGTGAATCGCGATCAGCGACACCGCCTTGGGCGCGGACGGATCGCCCAGCCGTTCCACAATGCGCGCGCGCGGCTGCCCCATGCGGTTTTTCGGCCCCGCCTGCTCGGCCTCGACCAATTCGCCATCCTTGGCGCCCAGCGCCGCGCCTTCGGCAACCAGCCATTCGGTCGATCCGGCCTTGTCGATGGGCACGATTCGACCGCCCTCGGCGCCCTTGCGGAAAATGCCCACGACCCGGCGCGGATTGGCGCCGATGCGGCGGATCAGGCGGGCCTCGTAATTGTGGTCTTCTTCATGCACCTGGGTCAGCCGGGCCAAGATCCGGTCACCCTCGCCCAGCGCCGGGTCGCTGGCGCGGGAAATGATCAGCACGATCGGCTCGACCCCTTCGCCATGCCATTCCAGCGGCCGCGCGAACAGGTCGCCGTCGGCGTTCGGCGCCTTGACCTGCAGCACGCTGACCGGCGGCAGGCGGTCCGGGTCGCGATAGCTGCGCTTGCGCTTTTCCAGATGGCCCTCGGCCTCAAGCTCTTTGAGGATCCGTTTCAGGTCGATCCGGTCCGCGCCCTTGATGCCAAAGGCCTTGGCAATGTCGCGTTTCGAGGTGAGCGTGGGGTTCGCCGAGATCCAGTCGAGGATCTCCTGCTTGGTCGGTATGCGTTTCATGATTTCCGCCTAGCACGCCGATACGACCGCGTCATGACCAAAAAGTGGCCGGACGCATCAATCGCTCAGGCGAAATAATCGGCCAGGATCCGGGCATAGATCGCCTTGAGCTGGCGGATCTGCTCGACCGGGACGGATTCGTCCACCTGGTGCATGGTGCGTCCGACCAGGCCGAACTCGACCACGGGGCAATGATCCTTGATGAACCGCGCGTCCGAGGTGCCCCCGGTGGTGGACAGCTCGGGCCGGCGGCCGGTCTCGGCCTCGACCGCGCGGGCCACCAGTTCCGACAGCGGCCCCGGAGGGGTCAGAAAGCTTTCGCCCGAGACCTTGATCCGCGTGTCGATCTGCACGCCGAACTCGGCCGCCACGTCGGCTGCCTGCGCCTTCAGCCAGTCACTGAGGCTGGCGCCTGTATGCAGGTCGTTGAACCGGATGTTCACCGCGCCACGGCACTGGGCGGGAATGACGTTGGTGGCCGCGTTGCCGGTGTCCATCGTGACCACCGCCAGGGTCGAAGCGTCGAAATGGTCCGTCCCCCGATCCAGCTCGTGACTGGCCAGCCGATCCATCAGCCGCGCCAGCGCGGGCAGCGGGTTCCTGGCGCGATGCGGATAGGCCGAATGACCCTGCACGCCCGTCACCTCGAACCACGCGGTCATCGACCCGCGGCGGCCGATCTTCATCATCTCGCCCATCTCGTTGGGGCAGGTCGGCTCGCCCACCAGACAGACCGACATCCGCTCGTCTTGCGCCTGCATGTAGTCCAGCAGCGCGGTGGTGCCGTCAACCGCGTCGCCTTCCTCGTCCCCCGTGATGGTCAGGATGATCGCCCCGTCTGGCGGGGTGTCGCGCACGAAATCCACCGCCGCCGCGACAAAGGCCGCCACCCCCGATTTCATGTCGGTCGCGCCCCGACCGTACAGAATGCCATCATGGATTTCCGCGCCGAACGGCGGGCGGGTCCACGCGGCCTCATCGCCCACCGGCACCACGTCGGTATGGCCGTTGAACCCGAAACTGCGCGCATGCCCCTTGTCGCCCCACCGGGCGAACAGGTTGCAGACGCCGCCGCGATCCACCCGCGTGCAGGTGAAACCGGCCCGCGCCAGGATATCTTCCAGCAGAATCAGCGCCCCGCCCTCCTCGGGTGTGACCGAGGGGCAACGGATCAGGTCTGCGGTCAACTGGACAGGGTCGGACATTCAGGGGCCTCGCAGGGTCGGCAGGATGTGGGTTCACGCACAGATTCAACGAATTGGCCGCAATGCCAACCCCGATCGGCGGTTTTCCGGTCGCCCAGCCCGAAAAAACGGCAAAAAGAAATCCCGGTCGATGACCTCGCGACGACCTTGCCGCGCCATGGCAAATTGCGCTAGAGCGCCGCGAAACAGGTGAACCAGCTATGACGCGCGCCCTTTTCGCATTGATCTGCCTGACCTTCGCGGTCTTTGCACAACACAGCCAAGCCGAAACTCTGACGGTCACGACGGTGGAGCGTCCTCCGTTCTCGTATGTGGATGAGGGCGAGGACACCGGCTTCTCAATGGACCTGCTGGCCGCGCTGGCTGAAGAACTGGATTGGGAATACACGGTCGTTCGTGTCGATGCGTTCGGGGACATGCTGTCGGCGGTCGAAAACCGCGAAGCCGACATGGCGATCGCGAATATTTCGATCACCGCAGGCCGTGAAGCCCGAATGGATTTCAGCCAGCCGATTTTCGAAGCCGGCCTTCAGATCATGGTACCATCAGACGCGGCGCGCAGCCCGTCCTTGATGCAGGCGCTTCTGTCACGCGAGCTGTTCATCGCCATCGGGCTGGCCTTTGCCATCCTGCTGGGTGGCGGCATGCTGATGTGGGGGTTCGAACGCCGATCCCAACCCTATTTCGACCGCGACCTGAACGAGGCCTGGTTCCCGTCCTTCTGGTGGGCGTTGAACCTGGTGGTCAATGGCGGATTTGAAGAGCGGATGCCCCGGACCCCGTTCGGGAGAGTTCTGGGTGTGATCCTGGTCGTATCCTCGCTGTTCATCGTGTCGGTTTTCACCGCGCGGATCACCTCGGTCATGACGGTGGATGCGATCACCAGCAACATCAACTCGGTCAATGATCTGTACGGCAAACAGGTCGGGACAATCTCGGGTTCGACCGCCGCCAGTTTCCTGAACCGGCGCGAGGTCGAATTCAACGGGTACGAAGACCTGGACAGCATGTTGACCGCGTTCAAGGATGGGGACCTAGATGCCGTCGTGTTCGACGCACCGATCCTGTCGTATTTCGCCGCACATGAAGGCCGCAAGATTGCGGCAATGACCGGCGGCGTCTTCCTGCGCGAAAACTACGGTATCGTCTTCCCGACCGGGTCACCTCTGGTCGAGGATGTGAACCAGGCGCTTCTGGGCCTCCGCGAAGATGGCACCTATGACCAGATCTATCGCAAGTGGTTCGGCACGCGCCGCTAGGCGCCTTCGGGCTTTTCGCCGAAGAAGGGCGTCATCTGCGCAACAATAACCGCGTTTTCCTCAAGCGCCCTCTGCATCAGAGCGCGTTCGTCGGGGTCGATCTCGTGCCCCTGCGCCTCGCGCTCGGCCAGGGTGCCATAGCCGGTTACGTCCAGCGGAGCCGTGTTGGCCTGCTTGAGAATGGCGACGGTTTCGCGCACGGCCTCGGCCTCGTCCACGCCGCTGGCATAGCACATGAGCGCCGCGCCGGTGGCGCCTTCGGGCAGGCCGTCGCCATCCTTGCGGCCAATCTGGACCAACAGAGTATAGACCTGCTGGCGCGAGGGTTTCTTTTGCTTTTCCATGCCGTGGGCCTTAGCCGGGGGCCGGTCGATGGTCAAGCATGGCAGCTGGACGCGGTTCCCGGATGCCGTGTCGTTTTTTGACGCGCTCAGGCCCACCGTCCAGTCAGACTGGTCGCGAAAAACGACGGAGGACATCATGACCAAACGCGGCCGCTGCCTGTGCGGTGAAACCCGCTGGGAGTTTGAGGGCGCCGAGACCTGGAGCTGCTACTGCCATTGTGACGATTGCCGCCGCAACTGCGCCGCGCCCGTGGTCGCATGGTTGGGCGTACCCTTGCGCAATTTCCGATGGACCGCCGCAACACCGCGTAGTTTCGCCAGTTCGAAAGGCGTCCAGCGACATTTCTGCGCAACCTGTGGCTCTCCGATGGGGTTCGAGGCCGACCACTATGAAGGCGGGATGCACCTGTACGCGGCCTCACTGGAAGACCCTGTGGACTTTGCGCCAACCTTTCACGTCAATTTTCAAAGCAAGCTGCCCTGGCTGGAACTGCACGATGACTTGCCGAAATACGACGGCACCCTGCTGCACGCGCCCGAGGATCTCGCCGACTACACGACGGGATAGGTCCGACCCTGCCGAACAAAAAAGGCCGCGGACCAGAGCCGCGACCTTTGGAACTTTGAACAATGCCTGCGATCAATCGCGCAGCAGCTCGTTGATCCCGGTCTTCGAGCGGGTCTTTTCATCCACCCGCTTCACGATCACCGCACAGTACAGGTTGATCCCGTTCTTTGACGGCATCGAACCGGACACCACCACCGAATAGGGCGGCACCTCGCCATAGAACACCTCGCCCGACTCGCGGTCGACGATCTTGGTGGACTGGCCGATATAGACGCCCATGCCCAGAACCGAGCCCTCGCGGATGATGCAGCCCTCGACCACCTCGGAGCGGGCGCCGATGAAGCAGTTGTCCTCGATGATGGTCGGGCCGGCCTGCATGGGTTCCAGCACGCCGCCGATGCCGACGCCGCCGGACAGGTGGACGTTCTTGCCGATCTGCGCGCAGGACCCGACGGTGGCCCAGGTATCGACCATCGTGCCTTCGTCCACATAGGCGCCGAGGTTCACGAAAGACGGCATCAGCACCACGCCCGGCGCGATATAGGCCGACTTGCGAACCACGCAGTTGGGCACCGCGCGGAAACCGGCCGCGCGCCACTGGTTTTCACCCCAGCCGGCGAATTTGCTGTCGACCTTGTCCCACCAGCCGCCGCCCTGCGGGCCGCCGGACTGAATTTCCATGTCCTTGATGCGAAAGCCCAGCAGAACCGCCTTCTTGGCCCACTGGTTCACATGCCAGCTGCCATCGGCCTGCTTCTCGGCGACCCGCAGCGTGCCGCTGTCCAGCGCGTTCAGCGTGTCCTCGATCGCTTCGCGCTGTTCACCGGTGGTGGCGGGCGTGATCGTGTCGCGGGCCTCCCATGCGGCCTCGATGGCGGTTTCCAGTTGGGCGTTGGACATGGGGTTACTCCGTGCTGACTCTCGTTTGGTTGGTGTTGCCTATATGAAAGCCGGGGCCAATGCGCAATGCGACGTTGGCGGAGCCATTTGCGGCCACCCGGCGCGAAAACCCGTCGGTCTCAGCTGGCGCGGCGGATATGGCGCACCAGAATCGCTGTGGCCGTGGCGGTATCGCGGCGCTTCATCGCCTGCACGATGGCGGCGTGGTCGGTGTCTTTCCGCTGGACCCAGCGATGACGCCAATGGGCGAACAGATGGCGGGCGCTGGCGATATGCAGATCGTCGATCGTATGCAGCAGGCGCGGCCGCGCGCAGGGTGTCAGGATCGCCCGATGAAAGGCGCGGTTCCGGGTTTCCCATGTGGGCATGTCCTGCGCCTCGTCGCAGGCGATGCGGGCCTTGTCGGCCGCCTTGAGATCCGCCGGTGTCAAATTCTGGATCGCATGTTGCAGGGCCAGCGATTCCAGGGCCACGCGCATCTCGATCACCTCGCGCACCTCGGCCGGGTCCAACGCGGTGACGCGCATGCCGCGCCGTGGTTCGCTGTGGGCCAGGCCATGCGCCTGAAGCCGCAACAGCGCCTCGCGCACTGGGACATGGCTGGTGTCGAACGCCCGCGCGATATGGTCCTGCCGCAGTTTCTCACCCGCGGGCAGCTCGCCCGTGATGATGCGCTGGCTGAGCCGGTCATAGATGGAATCTGCGATCGTGGCGGTCATGGGATTTTATCTATAATCCCAAGGCTCGGGCCTCAAGGCGCAAATTCAGGCGGTCAGAGGGTCAGGTGCGATATTGCCCCCGCAGACCAGAACCGCGACCCGTTCGCCCGGTTCCGGCGTGTAGACGCCCGAGGTCAAGGCCGCCAGGGCCGTCGCGCCCGCCGGCTCGACAAGAATGCGATGCGCCTGCCACAGGCTCTGCTGCGCCTCGGCGATCGCGTCATCGCTGACCAGCACCGACGTCATCCCCTGCGCCAGCCCGAAACAGATGTCGCCGATCCGCCGCGCACCCAGCGCGTTGGCGGCTATGCCGGAAACGGACACATCCACGGGCGCTCCGGCCTGCAACGCCGCGTTCAAGGCACATGACGTTTCCGGCTCGACCGCAACGACCTTGCGCGCGCCCTGAAACCAGGCCAGCGCCCCCGCGATCAGCCCGCCGCCGCCCACCGCCACCAATACGGTATCGGCCCGCAGGCCCTGGCGGTCCCATTCGGCAAAACAGGTGCCCTGCCCGGCCACGGTGGCCGGCGCATCATAGGCATGGATCTGCATCGCACCTGTTCGATCTTCGTGTTCACGCGCCATCGCCAGGGCGTTTGCGTATTCACCCGGCACCACGCTCAGATCCGCGCCGATCCGTTCGATCAGAGCAATTTTGGACGGGCCGGCCATCTCGGGCACGAAGATCTTGGCCGGATGGCCCAGCGCCCGCGCGGCATAGGCCGCAGCCGCACCGTGATTCCCGCCCGAGGCGGCCACAACCCCTGCCGCCGGCACATCGAGGCTGAGCAACGTGTTGAACGCCCCGCGCGCCTTGAAACTGCCGGTGTGCTGGAAATGCTCCAGCTTCATCTCGACCGGCTGCGCCAGTCCCAGCGCGTCGCTTGTCATGACCGGTGTCACCTGCGCGTGGCCATTGATGCGTTCGGCTGCGGCCGAAATTTCAGTCTTCCAATCCATTCTCGTCTTTCCGTGACTGGCACTCTGCCCGCGAACCCTATAGCTGTTTGAAAAACACGCAAGCAGGGAACCCCCAGCAATGAGAGAAGACCGCCTCAGCCCTTTCCGCGATGCGCATACCGACCGCTCGACCGCAAGCGAAGTCCCCGACACGCCGCAGACACGCTCGCCCTCGTACCGGCTGGCCTTTGCCGATGACGATTTCCTGTGCCGCGAGGAACTGCGGCCCGTGCGTCTGCAACTGGAACTGCTGAAGCCCGAAATGATCATGGCCGAACGCCAGATCACGTCGACCATCGTGATGTTCGGCGGCGCGCGAATCCCGGAACCGGCCAAAAAGGACAGCGCCCGGACGGCCACGTTGGCCGGTCTGTCGCAATACTATGACGAGGCGCGCGAATTCGCCCGGCTGATGACCGAGAAATCCAAGCAAAGCGGGTGCCGCGAGAACGTCATCGTCACCGGCGGTGGCCCCGGCGTGATGGAGGCCGGAAATCGCGGCGCCAAGGATGCCGGTGGCTGCTCGATCGGGCTGAACATCGTGCTGCCGCACGAGCAGGCGCCCAATGCCTATGTCACCCCTGAGCTGAGCTTCAATTTCCACTATTTCGCCATACGCAAGATGCATTTCCTGATGCGCGCCCGTGCGATCACCATCTTCCCCGGCGGATTCGGCACGATGGATGAGTTGTTTGAGTCCCTCACCCTGATCCAGACCGGCCGGATGGAGCGCGTGCCGTTCCTGCTGTTCGGGCGCGAGTTCTGGGAGCGGGTGATCAATTGGGAAGCGCTGGCCGATGCCGGGACCATTTCCGAAGAGGATCTGGACCTGTTCCGCTTTGTCGATACCGCGCAGGAGGCAGTCGACATCATCGAGCGCTGGGAACCCGCCCCGCCGCGCGACGACATTCCGGGGCGCTGAGCGATGGCGCGCACCCCCAAGACAGGTGAGATGCTGCATCTGCGCGGCAATGCCCTGAGCAAAGGCGACCCGGTGGCCTTGCCGCTGACCCAAAGCAGCATGTTCCACCTGCCCGGCGCGCCGGACGGTCACCCGACCTATGGCCGGGTGGACAACCCGACCTGGACACAGGTCGAGCATGTGCTGGCGCATCTCGAAGACGCACCCTGCCTGATTTTTCCGTCCGGCATGGGTGCAATTTCGGCGGCGTTGTTCGCGACCGTGCGCGCGGGGTCGCGCATCCTGATCCCGTCGGACGGGTATTATGTCACCCGCCTGCTGGCCGACCGGTTCCTCGCCCCGCTGGGCGTGTCGGTCGAAGAGCGCCCAACGACCGCATTTGCGCAGGGCGGGTTCGACGGGTTCGACGTGGTCTTCGTCGAAAGCCCCTCCAACCCCGGGCTCGACATGATCGACCTGGCGCAGGTGGCCCGCGACGTGCGCGCCGCGGGTGGCATCACCATCGCCGACAACACGACGCTGACCCCGCTGGGACAGCGCCCGCTGGACCTGGGCATCGACATCGTCGTCGCCTCGGACACCAAGGCGATGGGCGGGCATTCCGACCTGCTGATGGGCCACGTGGCCAGCCGCGATGCCCAGATCATGGAACGGGTCGAGGAATGGCGTCGCGTCTCGGGCGCGATCCCCGGCCCGCATGAGGCCTGGCTACTGCATCGCGGGCTGGAGACGCTGGACGTCCGGTTCGACCGCATGAGCAGCTCGGCGCAGGTTCTGGCCGAACGGCTGGCCGATCATCCGGCGGTCACGCAGATCCGCTATCCAGGCCTGCCGTCGGACCCGTCGCACGATCTGGCCCGAAAACAGACCGCACGGTTCGGCTTTCTGCTGACTATCACGCTGGCCTCGGAAGACCAGGCCGAACGGTTCATCAATGGCTGCCCGCTGTTGCGCCCGGCCACGTCCTTCGGTGGCGTGCACAGCTCGGCCGAGCGGCGCGCGCGCTGGGGGGATCAGGTCGATCCCGGTTTCGTGCGCCTGTCGGTCGGGTGTGAACCAGTGGACGAGCTGTGGCAGGCTCTGAACGACAGCCTAAATGCGCTGGCCTGAGCCTTATTTCTTGGGCTCGCGCAGTTCGGTGAAGACGTAGATCGGCAGCAGAACCCCAGCGATCAAGGCGCCCAGCCACACCAGAAGCGTCGCCGCCAACAGGTTCGAGATACCGCCCACGGTCAGCCCTGCGGCGACCAGATCGGTGATCAACAGGCCCACGAAGGTGACCACCAGCGCGATGCCGCCCTTCAGCGCCGGCACGTTCTTTTCCCCGATCTTCAGGATCAATGGCTCGGCCACGACCTGAACCAGGGTGAACACGATCACCACCACGATGAAGGACACCGGCTTGATCGAAAAGCCGGTCAGCAACAGGCTGGCCAACAACAGACCGATGGCATTGCCCGCCAACAGGGCCAGGGCCGACTTGATTCTGCGTGACATGCGTTTGACTCCATCCGCAACAGTTCGAAACATGCGGATATTATCAGGATGCCGGAATTTTTCGAGAAAATTCAATCTTCTCGGTATTCGGTCCTGTTGAAATTCCATGACACGACACAATCTGAAAGGTTAACTGCCAACAACATCCACTGGCGCAACCCATCAGAAACGAGCGATATATGAGCGACAATCCATATTCGGTGTTGGGCGTCTCGAAAGACGCCAGTGCCGCCGAAATCAAGAAAGCCTACCGGCGCATCGCCAAGGCCTGCCACCCGGACCTCAAGCCCGGGGACGCCAAGACCGAGGCCAAGTTCAAGGCCGCCGCCGCAGCCTATGACCTGCTGAAGGATCCCGAAACCCGGGCAAAATTCGACCGGGGCGAGATCGACGCCTCGGGCCAGGAGCGCCCGCAGCAGCAATATTACCGTGAATATGCGGAAACCGCGGGCAACCCTTATCGCGCGGGCGGCGGGGTCGAGGACGACGACATGTCCGACATCTTTGCCCAGTTCTTCGGCAACCGTGGCAACGGAGGCTTCAACGGGGGGCGTGCGCGCGAGTTTCATGCGCCCGGTCACAACGTGAACTACAGCCTGCAGATCAGCTTCCTGGATGCCGTCTTTGGCGCCACGCAAAAGCTTACCCTGCCCAGTGGTGACCGGATCGAGGTGAAGATCCCTGCCGGCATCACCGACGGCCAGACCATCCGCCTGCGTGGCAAGGGCGCGCCGGGCTATGGCGAGGGGCCGCCGGGCGACGCGCTGGTCACGATCCGCGTGGCCGAACACCCGGTGTTCAAGCGCGAGGGCGACGACATCCGCATCACCCTGCCGATCACCATCGACGAGGCCGTTCTGGGCGGCAAGGTCCCCGCGCCCACGATCGACGGCCGCGTGAACGTGACCGTGCCCGAGGGCACAAGCAGCGGCAAGACCCTGCGCCTGCGCGGCAAAGGCGTCAGGAAACGCGGCTCGGACAAACGCGGCGACCAGCTGATCGAGCTGAGCGTGGTGCTGCCCGACAAGATCGACGACGAACTGAAGCAGTTCATGCAGAACTGGCGCAAGTCGCACAGCTATGACCCGCGGAAAGGAATGCCGGCATGACCCGTTCTCTGACCGAAGCCGAACTGATCGAAGCCGTCCAGAACCTGACATCAGAGCGGTTGTCCCGGTTCCTGTCCGCCCGGATCGTGATCCCGCGCCAGTCCGACCAGGGGCTGGTCTACGAGCGGCTGGACATGGCGCGCCTGCAACTGGCTTGCGAGTTGGATGACCAGTACGAGATGGAGCCCGACGCCCTGTCGATGGTGCTGTCGCTGATCGACCAGATGCACGGCCTGCGGGCAGAACTGCGCGAGGTGCTGCGCGCCATCGACGCCCAACCCGACCCGGTCCGCAGCCAGCTGGTCGAACGGATCGGAACAGCGCGGTTCCGCCGCGGCTAGGACCTGTCTGCAAGGCAGGTTTGCCCTTCTGGACTCGGTGGTTTTGCCTTAGAAGGCGCCATCGAGTCGGAACCGGGTGATGCGATGACACGGACCAAGTCGGAATTGCTGATGCCTGCAGGCAATCTGCGCAAGCTGAAACTGGCCATCCTGTACGGGGCGGATGCGGTGTATCTGGGCACGCCCGACATGTCTCTGCGCACCAAGTCCGAGTTTTCGCTGGACGAGGTGATTGAAGGGGTCGAGTTCTGCCACGCGCATGGCAGCCGCGCCTATCTGACGCTGAACCTGTTTTCGCACAACAAGGACATCCCCAAGCTGGACGAATACATCGACACCGTGCGCAAGGTACGGCCGGACGGGTTGATCATCGCCGACCCCGGCGTATTCCAGTATGTGCGCGACCGCGCGCCCGAACTGCCGCTGCATATCTCGACCCAGGCCAATATCTGTTCGTGGCTGTCGGTGAAGTTCTGGCAGGATCAGGGGGCCGAACTGGTGGTGCTGGCGCGCGAGGTCTCGTATCCCGAACTGGTGGAAATCCGAGAGAAATGCCCCGACATCCGGCTCGAGGCTTTCGTGCACGGCGCCATGTGCATGACCTATTCGGGCCGCTGCCTGCTGTCGAACTTCATGGCGGAACGTGGCGCCAACCAGGGCAACTGCGCCAATTCCTGCCGCTGGAACTATGCGCTGAAGCTGCGGCTGAAGGACGGCACCCATCAGGAACTGCGGATCACCGAGGAAAACGCCGACCTGTTCGAATTCCTGCTGGAAGAAGGCTGCCGCCCGGGTGAACTGATGCCGATCGAAGAGGATGATCGCGGCTCGTACATCCTCAATTCGCGCGATCTGTGCATCATGCCCAAGCTGGACGAATACCTGAAGATCGGCGTCGACAGCCTCAAGGTCGAGGGGCGCGGCAAGTCGGAATACTATGCCGCCATCGTCGCGCGCGCCTATCGCATGGCCATCGACGATTACTATGCCGATCCCGAGAACTGGGACCCGAAGCCTTACATGTGCGAGTTGGAGACCGTGGGAAACCGCGGCTACACGCTGGCCTTTCACGAAGGGCGGCTGACCAATTACGCCCATGATTACGAACACACCGCGACCATCGCCCAATGGGAATATGCCGGGCTGGTGACCGACGTGACCGAGGATGCCTTCCTGGTCGAAGTGAAGAACAAGCTTGAACCCGGCGACGTGCTGGATTTCGTCTCGCCCATCTCGCGCGAGACGGTCCTGCTGCGCGCCTACGAATTCGAACGCGCCAGTGACGGCGCCAGGCTGGACGTGGTGCATGGCAGCACGAAAACCGTGATCCGCCTGCCGTTTGCCCTGTTCGATCACGAAGACCCCGACGACCTGCGCGCCCGTTTCCCGGTATATTCGGTCCTGCGCAAGGAGCGCGCCCTGACCGACGAACATTGGAGCCGCATCCGTTTTGACAAGCTGGTGCAGGGCTTGGAAACCTCGGGGCGCGACAATCCAGCCGCCTATGCCCGCCGCCGGGACGAGCTGGTGGAGAAGATCGGTCAGGACGGCACCGAGCGCCTGTTCAAGACCAACCGCGTGGGCACCGAGGGCTGTTGCGGCAAGGGGTGCAACGGCTGCCTGATCTTCTGGCAGGATGACAAATACGCCCTGGCGCGCGAGGTTCTGTCAAAACGCAAGCAGGGAGAGCAGCTCAGCCGGCGCGAGGCCGCCGCCCTGAAACTGCCCGGCGACGCGGCCCGCGATCAGTTGCCGACGCGGTAATCCTCGGGCACGAAGAACGTATAGTCGCGGTCAGCCACCGCTTCGTGGCAGTCATGGCAATAGGCAACCGCCCCCGCGCGATCCCCCATCGTGTCACCGAACAGAGACCCGTCGGGCATCACCATGACATAGCGCCAGTCGGCGGTGTCGGGGCTGGTGCCTTCGGGCAGTTTCTCCATCACGAACAGGGCGCCGGGATGCACCCGGCCCTCATCCGTGACGGTCATGCTGTCCTTGGCCAGAACCGAGCCCACGGGCAGCTTTTCCCCCGGTTGCAAGGTGCCGTAATTGTGGGCCATCCGGTTGGCATAGCTGTTGACGTAGCGCTGCCCATGCGTGGCCGACAGGTACGGCGCGTCGTTGAACAACGGCCAGTTCTGATAGTTCATCAGTTGATCCAGATGCGCGGTGGCATAGCCGCGATCCATCTGTTTCCTGAGGGCGCGATAGTGCTGCTGCGCGTCCTCTTTGCTCAGGTCCGCCGGGTTCTCGATCGCCAGATGCGCCTCGGTCTCGTTGGATTGCGCCCATGCAATGGCTGCGCCCGATGCAACCAATACGGCGGTCATGCAGATCGTGGACAGGTTCGTCAGTGCGTTCATGTATTGGCCCACCCTGTTCCAGGCTTGCCTGAATTCCGCAGATTTCCCCGACAAATTTGAGCGGACTGGACGAAACGCACCAGAACCGGACTGTCCAACTCACCGTCTTGTGCGCAGATTTTACGTGCGCGCAACCGCGCACCTCTCATGCCTCAAGACTACCAAATTCAGCCGTAGAATTACAGACCATTTGCCCGCGAACCCGCGGGCATCGGATCAACCTTTCAGCCCGGCCTCGGCCTCGATCTGGCGGCGCGACTTGCGGGCGCGCTCGGTGGCCGATTTCAACTGACCGCAGGCGGCCATGATGTCCTCGCCCCGCGTCTTGCGGATGGGCGAGGCGTACCCGGCCTGATAGATGATGTTGGCAAAGGCCCGGATCCGGTTGTTCGAGCTGCGCTTGTAGGGCGCGCCGGGCCACTCGTTGAACGGGATCAGGTTGATCTTGGCCGGAATGTTGTGGCGTTTGATGTGGTCGATCAGGCGATGCGCGTCCTCGTCGCTGTCGTTCACGCCGTCCAGCATCACGTATTCAAAGGTGATCCGCTCGGAATTCGACGCGTTGGGATAGCTGGCCAGCGCCTGCAGCAGTTCCTCGATGTTCCAACGCTTGTTGATCGGCACCAGAACGTCGCGCACCTCGTCCATGGTGGCGTGGAACGAGATCGCCAGCAGGCAGCCGATCTCTTCCGCCGTGCGCGCGATTTCGGGCACCACGCCCGACGTCGACAGAGTGATCCGCCGGCGCGACAGCGAAATGCCCTCGGGATCCATCGCGATCTTCATCGCGTCGCGGACGTTTTCGAAATTGTAGAGCGGCTCGCCCATGCCCATCAGCACGATGTTGGAGAGCAGGCGCGTCTCGTTCTTGGGCGCGCCCGGGGTGGGCCATTCGTCCAGATCGTCACGCGCCATCATCACCTGACCGATGATCTCGGCCGCAGTCAGGTTGCGCACCAGCTTCTGCGTTCCGGTGTGGCAGAACGAACAGGTCAGCGTGCAGCCCACCTGCGACGAGATGCACAGCGTGCCGCGATCCTCTTCGGGGATGTAGACGACCTCGACCTCGTGCCCACCGGCGATGCGCACCAGGTACTTGCGGGTACCATCTTCCGACACCTGGCGGGTAACCACCTCGGGGATTTCGATCACGAAATTCTCGGCCAGTTGCGCGCGATAGGCCTTGGCCAGATTGGTCATCTGGTCAAAATCGCGCACGCCCCATTGATAGATCCACTGCCAGATCTGGTTCACCCGCATCTTGGCCTGCTTTTCAGGCGTTCCATGTTCGATCAGAACCTCGCGCAGCCGGTCGCGGGTCAGACCGACAAGGTTGATCTTTCCCTCGGGCAATTTGCGGGGAATGGTCATGACATCCTGGGTGATCGGCGCTTTGGCGGACATGGCGGTTCTCGGGCGTTCTGGCTTGGGATGCGCCTCTATATAGGAACGCCGGCAAAGATCAAAAGGATTCGTGAGAACCTGCCCGGACGTCAGTCGAGGAACCGCAACAGTTCGGTGACACGGGCCCGCCCCAACTCGACCCGGCACGAGGTGATCGCAATGCCCGTTCCGGATCCACCACCAAAAGACGCGCCAACTGCTTCGCACTGCGCATCGCGAAAAGTCTTCCAAGCCTCTTGAGAAGTTTCAAGGGCTGGCAAAGCAACAGCCCGACCCGTCACTTCGTCCAGTTCCTTCGCCGCATCGACTGCGAACCCAAACGCCGCGACCAAAGCGGCCTCGACATTGGTCTCGGCCCGACCGACGCATGTCCCGATCTCGACCTGAGATCCGGCATCGGTACATTCCAGCGCCGGGTCTGCAAATGCCGATACCGGAAGAAGAATTGCTGCCCAAACCCAACGCATGTCCGTCTCCTCGCCTGTCTACCCATGGTTTCAGACAGAGCTTAGCACAGTGGTCAGGCTTGGGCACGTTTTAGGTGCAGCGAGCGATCACACCCCGGCTGGCGGGATGTAGCAGTCCTCGGCATCCAGTGTCTTGACCGGATCATTCGGGCCGCATTGCTCGCCCGTGACCGGATAGGTTTCGGTGGATTTCTCGCACGCGCTCAGAGTTGCCGCTGCAACAATCAGAACCGCAATAAGGGGTTTGGTCGACATGTCTGGACTCCTTCTTCGTTGTCTGAACCGATTGGTTCAGAAATCGAGTCCGTCAACCTTGATGCGGATCAAGTTTTGATACCGACGTTGCGTAAACGGATGCACAAAAACGCAAAACCCCGCCATTTTGGCGGGGCATGAGATCTGGACGGGTTGGGCAGTTACTTGGTGCAGCGCTTCTCGGCGTCTTCGATGGCTGCGGTAAAGCCCAGCAACGAGAACGTGTCCTTGGTCTGGGTGCCGCGTTCGGACCGTGCGGTCAACACGGCCTCGGTCCCGCGCTTCATCGCCGTGACGATCTTGGCATCATCCGCGGCGCTGGCGGGCCACGCCCACTCGCCCTCGGTGAACAATTCGAACTCGGACCCGTCGATTTCCAGATTCACCGTGGACCCGGGCGCGAATGGGTAGCCTCCGGTGAATGTCACCTGTCCTTTGACCTCGGCGTTGGGGCGATAAAACACGAACAGCAAAATGTCGCTGCGACGCACCGATACCACACGGCCACCGCGGGTATTCACGGTCTCCTTGGGGGCGGATACGCTCCAGCACTCGGTCGGATCGTCTTCGACGAACACGCTCCAATCAGTCTGAGCGGACACACGGTTCGTACTGGTCGCCTGCTGGGCGATCGCTGTCGTGGCCATCCCTGCCACACAAAGGCCCGCGCATACGCGGGCGAGCATTGTTTTCATTCGTTCAGCCTCCTGGCTCGACCCACACCTCAACTCCATCCCGGAAGGCCGCGAACCCTGACGGTCCGTCTGTTGCAGTTGCGCATCCGGATGATTGCCGACATACACACACTAACGCAGGTTTCGCCACAGGCGAAAGGGCGATTGGCAGAATTTTGCGCACATTCCGGAGGGACGACATGACGCAGCCAGTACCGATGACCGAACTGTGGCGCGGACCGCTGTTGGAGAGCCTTCATCTGGGCCATGCGGTGATCTGCGACGACAGCGGCCAGATCGTGCGCAGCTGGGGCGATCCGAACGCGGTGATCTATCCGCGGTCGTCAGCCAAGATGATCCAGGCGCTGCCGCTGATCACCTCAGGCGCGGCGGCCAAATACGGGCTGGGCTCCGAGCATCTGGCGCTGGCCTGCGCCTCGCACAACGGCGCGGCGATCCATACCGAGCGCGTGACCGCTTGGCTGGATCACCTGGGCCTGTCCGAGCCCGATCTGCGCTGCGGCCCGCAGGAGCCGGCCGACATGGCCGCGCGCGACGGCCTGATCCTGGCCGATGACACGCCCTGCCAGATCCACAACAACTGCTCGGGCAAGCATTGCGGGTTCCTGACCCTGGCCCGGCACATGGGCGCAGGCCCCGAATATATCGAAATCGACCACCCCGTGCAGCAGGCCTGCCTGTCGGCCTTCGAAGAGACCACGGGCGAGGACAGCCCCTGTTACGGGATCGACGGTTGCTCGGCGCCCAATTTCGCCACTTCTGTGATGGGACTGGCGCGGTCGATGGCGTGGTTTGCCTCGGCCGGCGACCGGTCGGACCGGGCCAGCGACGCGGCCCTGCAATTGACCCGGGCGATGGTCGCCCACCCCGAGCTGGTGGCGGGCGAAACCCGCGCCTGCACCGAACTGATGCGGGCGATGAACGGCCGTGCCGCGATCAAGACCGGGGCCGAGGCCGTGTTCGTCGCGATCATCCCGGAAAAGAAGATGGGTGTGGCGCTGAAGATCACCGATGGCGCCACCCGCGCCAGCGAGTGTGCCATCGCCGCCATTCTCGTCAGCCTCGGCGTGCTCGAGGCCGATCACCCGGCCACGCGCAAATTCATGAACGCCACGCAATACAGCCGCCGCGGGCTGGAATGCGGCGTGATCCGCCCCGCGCCGGGTTTCCCCGGCTGAGGGTCACATCTCGATCTCGTGGATCTCGGCCACCTCGACCGAGCCCGAGCCGTTGACCACCATGGGGCAGCCCTTGGCCATGTCGGTGGCGGCTTCGATGCTGTCGGCCTTGACGACGGTAAAGCCCGAGGCCGGGTTCGGCCCGCCATTGCCGGCCACGCCATCGGCGCTGACGGTATGGGACTGGCCCACCGGGTTGCCGGGGATTTCCAGCGCCGGCCCCATGTTCTGGAACCACGCGCCCCAGGCGGCCATGGTGGCTTCGATCTCGGCCGGGTCGGTCGGCGTGGTGCCGCCGTGATAGACAAACAAGTACTGAGGCATTTTCTGGTCTCCCTTTTGGTCAGACGGGGTTGGCAAGCCGGGCTTCCAGCTTGCGCAGCGACGAAGTCCAGCCGCTTTCATGATTGGCCGAGACGTCGTCATCGCCCAGATCGCGGTGATCCAGGATCAGGCGCGCTCCGGTGTCGGTCGGCTCGACCGCCAGCTTCACATGGCTCTCGGCGCCGCGCTGGTCCTGGTCGTCATGCCAGCCCCAGGTGAACCCGACCGAGTTCGGTGGGTCCACATGGGTCACATGCCCGGACACCTTGAAACGCTGCCCCTCGCGATTTACCATGACCGAATACCACGGACCTAGGCGCGAGAAATCCAGATCGTGCTGCGGCACCTCGACCCCTTCGGGCCCCCACCACTGCAACAATCTGGTTCCGTCGCTGATCCAGGCGAACAGGGTTTCGGCGCTGACCGGAAAGTCACGCACCAGCTTCAGGTCGGCCATGAGGAGTCCTCCTGCAGAATGTCGCCCAGGCGGTCCAGGCTGGCCTCCCAGAACTGTCGTTTCGAGATGGTCCATTCGGCAATCGCGCGCAGCCCCTCGGGGCGGATCGAATAGATGCGCTGGGTGCCGTTGACGCGCTGATTCACCAGCCCGGCCTGCCGCAGAACCTTCAGGTGCCGGGAAATGGCCGCGCCGGACATGCCCTTGCCCTGGGCTAGGTCTCCGGCAGGCAGTTCGCCGTGATCCATCAGTTGTTCAACGATCGTGAATCGGGTCGGGTCGGACAGGGCCGAAAAGGCATCGAGCAGCGTGTTCATAGCTATTGATTAACACGAATGTTAAACAATGGGAACCCGAAACCGTCGGATCAGCCCCGCGCAAAGTCCGATCGGGCATATCCCTGCAGGTACAGCAGCGCGGTCAGGTCGCCATGGTTGATGCGCACGTCGCATTGCGCGGCGACCGAGGGCTTGGCGTGCAGGGCCACGCCTGTTCCGGCGCGCTCCAGCATGCCCAGGTCATTCGCCCCGTCGCCCACGGCGATCACTTCGGCCTCGGAAATACCCAGCCGGGCCGATATCTGCTCCAGCGCCTCGACCTTGGCCTGACGGCCCAGGATCGGGCGCTGCACGTCACCGGTCAGCTTGCCGTCCTCCGCCAGTAGCGTGTTGGCGCGGTTCTCGTCAAAACCCAGCAGCTCGGCCACGCGGGCCGTGAACGCGGTGAACCCGCCCGAGACCAGCGCGGCATAGCCACCATTGGCCCGCATCGTCGCCACCAGTTCGCGGCCGCCCGGCATCAGGGTGATGCGCTGGTTCAGCACCCGGTCGATCACCGACACGTCCAGCCCCTTCAGCAGGCCCACCCGCTCGGTCAGCGCGCCTTCGAAATCCAGATCGCCATTCATGGCGCGGGCGGTGATGTCCTTGACCCGCTCGCCTACCCCGGCCTCGTCGGCCAGTTCGTCGATGCATTCCTGCTGGATCATCGTGCTGTCCATATCGGCCAGCAGCATCTTCTTGCGGCGGCCCTCGGCCGGCTGCACCACCAGATCGACGCCCAATTTCTGCAGGTCGGCCCAGACATCCCAACGGTTGGCCGGAACCGCCGGCAGGGCAAATTCGGCCGCCTCGTCGGGGCTCAGCCACTGGATGTCGCCCCCGCCCCAGGCATTGCGCAGCGAGTCGATCAGCGCCCCGTCCAGCGACGGCGTCTTGGGGTTGGTCAACAGGGTGGCAACGTACATCTTGATCCTCCGGCAGCCTGCCCTGCGCATATCGCAGGTGCAGCATTTCCGCCAGAGGCCAATTCCGCGCCGCTAGCCCAGAATGCCCGGCAGGCGCAGCCCGTGTTCGCGGGCGCAGTCCTTGGCGATGTCATACCCCGCATCCGCATGACGCCACACGCCCGAGGCCGGGTCGTTCCACAACACCCGCTCCAGCCGCCGCGCGGCGTCCTCGGTGCCGTCGGCGCAGATCACCACGCCCGCATGCTGGCTGAAGCCCATGCCGACCCCGCCGCCGTGATGCAACGACACCCAGGTCGCGCCGCTGGCGGTGTTGATCAACGCGTTCAGCAGCGGCCAGTCCGACACGGCGTCGGAGCCGTCCAGCATCGCCTCGGTCTCGCGGTTGGGGCTGGCGACCGAGCCGCTGTCCAGATGATCCCGGCCGATGACGACCGGTGCGCTCAGTTCTCCGTTCGCGACCATCTGGTTGAAGGCCAGTCCGGCCCGGTGCCGATCGCCCAGCCCGATCCAGCAAATCCGCGCGGGCAGGCCCTGAAACGCGATCCGATCCTGCGCCATATCCAGCCAACGATGCAGATGCTCGTTCTCGGGGAACAGCTCCTTCAACTTGGCGTCGGTCTTGTAGATATCCTCGGGGTCGCCCGACAGCGCGCACCAGCGGAACGGGCCGATGCCTCGGCAGAACAGCGGGCGGATATAGGCCGGGACGAAGCCGGGAAAGGCAAAGGCGTTCTCAAGCCCCTCGTCCTGCGCGACCTGACGGATGTTGTTGCCATAGTCCAGCGTCGGCACGCCCGCGTTCCAGAAATCGACCATCGCCGCGACATGCTGCTTCATCGACGCGCGCGCGGCCTTTTCCACTAATTTAGAGTCTGTTTCCCGCTTTTCGCGCCACTGCGCCAGCGTCCAGCCCAAGGGCAAATACCCGTTGATCGGGTCATGGGCGCTGGTCTGGTCGGTCACGATGTCGGGGCGCATCCCACCAGCGGCCATGCGGCGGTAGATCTCGGGAAAGATCTCGGCCGCATTGCCCAGCAGCCCCACGGACTTCGCCTCGCCCGCCTTGGTCCAGCGGTTGATCATGGCCAACGCCTCATCCAACGTTTCGGCCTTTTCATCCAGGTATTTGGTGCGCAGGCGGAAATCGATGCTGTCGGGGTTGCATTCCACCGCCAGACAGCAGGCCCCGGCGAAGACTGCCGCCAGAGGCTGTGCTCCGCCCATGCCGCCCAGCCCACCGGTCAGGATCCATCGGCCGGTCAGGTCGCCGCCATAGTGCTGGCGCCCGGCCTCGGCGAAGGTTTCATAGGTGCCCTGAACGATGCCCTGCGTTCCGATATAGATCCACGACCCGGCCGTCATCTGGCCGTACATCATCAGGCCCTTCCGATCCAATTCGTTGAAATGGTCCCAGGTCGCCCAATGCGGCACGAGGTTGGAATTGGCGATCAGCACCCGCGGCGCGTCCTTGTGAGTGCGGATGATCGCCACCGGCTTGCCGGACTGCACGATCAGGGTCTCGTCGGACTCGAGATCCTTCAAACTGGCCACAATAGTGTCGAAATCCTTCCAGGTTCGAGCCGCACGGCCGATGCCGCCATAGACCACCAATTCGTGCGGGTTTTCGGCAACGTCGGGGTGGAGGTTGTTCATCAGCATCCGCAACGGGGCCTCGGTCAGCCAGCTTTTGGCATTCAGGTCCGGCCCGGTCGGTGGAAAGACGTCACGGGTGTTCTTGCGCGGGTCACTCATTTCGGGGCTCCTTTTTCGGCCAGTGCGCCCGACAAGGCCAAGGCAAGCAGGCGGTCAAGCATCTCTTGCAGGTGCGGGCGCAGGCGTTCAGCCCGGTCCGCGCGCCAGGTCCAGGGCGGGGTCTCGTCCATATAGGCGCGTTGGGCGATCTCCATCTGGATCGCATGTATACCCTTGTCTGGGCGGCCATAGTGCCGGGTGGTCCAACCGCCCTTGAACCGGCCGTTCAGCACCGCGGTACAGCCGGACGCCTGAGCCACGGCGTCCACCGCATGCGCGACCTCGGGTGCGCAGGTGGTGCCGTCATTGGTGCCCGTGTTGAACACCGGCAACTCTCCGTCGAACAGGAAGGGGATCAGGGACCGGATCGAGTGGCAGTCGAACAGGATCGCCACGCCATGCCTGGCCCGCACCCGCTCCAATTCTTCCTGCAACGCGGCGTGGTAGGGGGCGTGGAACTTCTCGCGCCTCTCCTCGATTTCATCTTCCGACGGCTCCTGCCCTTCCAGCCAGATGGGTTGCCCGTCGAAATCGGTCAGCGGCACCAGGGTCGTCGTGTTCTGCCCCGGATAGAGCGACTGACCTGCAGGGTCACGATTGGCGTCGATCACATAGCGGTGCACGCGGGACTGAACCACCGTCGCATCGCCCAATAGCCCTTTATAGAGCCTATTTATGTGCCAATCCGTGTCCGCCAACGCCGGGCCGGTCTGGTTCAGGCGCGCATGGATCTCCTCGGGCACGAAGGTTCCGCCATGCGGTTGGCCCAGCACGATCGGGCCCTGCCCCCGCTGCACCTCGACCATGGTCATGCCGTCACCTCCGGCAGCGGTACGCCCAGCGCCTCGAGTATCGCGCCGCTGGCCACAAGATCCTTTGCCTGCTCCAGTTCCGGGGCCAGGTACCGGTCCTCCGCCAAAGGCGGGATATCGGCGCGCAGCCGCGCAATCACCCGCTGCAAGGGCGCGCTGGTGACCAGCGGGGCGCGGAACTCGACGCCCTGGGCGGCGCAGAGCAGTTCGATCCCCAGAATATGGTTCAGGTTTTTCACCATGCGCGTCAGACGCCGCGCCCCATGGGCGGCCATCGAGACGTGATCTTCCTGGTTGGCCGAGGTGGGCGTGCTGTCGGTGACGCACGGATTGGCCAGATGCTTGTTTTCGCTCATCAGCGCGGCGGTCGTGACCTCGGCGATCATGAAGCCGGAATTCAAGCCCGGGTCGGGGGTCAGGAATGGCGGCAGATCGAAGCTGAGCGTCGGATCCACCATCAGCGCGATCCGGCGTTGCGCGATGGCCCCGATCTCGGACAGGGCCAGCGCGATCATGTCGGCGGCAAATCCCACCGGTTCGGCGTGAAAATTGCCGCCCGAAACGATCATGTCGGGATCGGACAGCACCAGCGGGTTGTCAGTGGCCGCGTTGGCCTCGGTCTGCAGGGTGGCGGCAGCCTGCCGGATCACGTCCATCGCGGCACCGGTGACCTGCGGCTGGCAGCGAATGCAATACGGATCCTGCACGCGGCTGTCGCCCTCGCGATGGCTTTCGCGTATTTCCGACCCCTGCAACACGGCCCGCATGGCGCTGGCGGCCTCGATCTGGCCGCGATGACCGCGCAGGGCATGGATCTCGGGTTGCAGCGGCGCGGTGGAGCCCATGATGGCATCGGTCGATACGGCCGAAACGACGAGCGCGTTCTGCGCCGCGCGCCAGCCCTCGAACAGGCCCGCCAAGGCGTAGGCCGTCGAAAACTGGGTGCCGTTGATGAAGGCCAGCCCCTCTTTCGGCCCCAGTTGAACAGGCTCTAATCCGGCCTTTTTCAAGGCTTGTGCGCCCGGCAGGACCGTACCGTTCAGCTCGGCTTCGCCTTCGCCGATGATCACCGCCGTCATGTGGGCCAGCGGCGCCAGATCACCCGAGGCCCCCACCGAGCCCTGCGCCGGGATCACCGGTGTCACGCCACGGGCCAGCATCTGCTGCAGCAGCTCCACCAGCGCCCACCGCACCCCAGATGCGCCGCGCCCGAAAGACAACAGCTTGAGCGCCATCATCAGGCGCGCCAACCGCCGCGGCACCGCCGGGCCGACCCCGCAGCAATGGCTGAGGATCAGGTTGCGCTGCAGCGCCGAGGTGTCCTTGGCCGCGATCTTTAGGCTGGCCAGCTTGCCGAAACCGGTATTCACGCCATAGACGGGCTGGTCACCGGCGGCGGCCTCGGCGATGCGGGCGGCGGCGGCCTCGAAAGCCGGGCGACAGCCCTGATCCAGAACCACCGGCGTTTCGTTCCAGTAGATCTCCGCCAGTTGGGCCAGCGAGACCAGCCCCGGAACCAAGGTCAAAGCGCTCATGCCTCCCCTCCGAAAATGCGCGCGTGCAGCGGGTTGAACCCGATCCGATAGGCCAGCTCGGCCGGGTGAGAGACGTCCCACACGGCCAGATCCGCCCGCTGCCCCGGCGCGATCGTTCCGGCATCGGCCAGCCCAAGCGCGCGGGCGGCATTGCGGGTGACCCCGGCCAGCGCCTCGGCCGGGGTCATGCCAAACAGGGTGCAGCCCATGTTCATCGTCAACAGCAGCGACGTCAGCGGCGAGGACCCCGGGTTGCAATCGGTGGCCAGGGCCATCGGCACCCCGGCCTTGCGGAACAGGTCGATCGGCGGGGCCTGCGTTTCCCGCAACGTGTAGAATGCCCCGGGCAGCAGAACGGCAGTCGTTCCGGCCTCGGCCATCGCCGCCACTCCGGCGGCGTCCACATATTCGACGTGATCGGCTGACAGGGCGCCGTAGGAGGCCGCTAGCCGGGTCCCGCCGAGGTTCGACAATTGCTCGGAATGCAGCTTGACCGGCAGCCCCAAATCACGCGCGGCGTCGAACACCCGGGCGATCTGCACGGTGTCAAAGGCGATGCCCTCGCAGAACCCGTCGACTGCGTCGACCAGCCCCTCGGCATGGGCTGCGCGCAGGGTCGGGATGCAGACCGTGTCGATATAGGCGTCCGCACGCCCGGTGAATTCGGGTGGGATCGCATGCGCGCCCAGAAAACTGGTCCGGACCCGCACCGGGCGCTGCTTTGCAACTTCCCGAGCCGCGCGCAACATGCGCAGCTCGGTGTCCTGATCCAGTCCATAGCCGGACTTGATTTCAATGCAGGTCACACCCTCGGCCAACAGCGCGTCTATGCGAGGCAGTGCCTCTTGGATCAGGTCCTGCATACTGGCGGCGCGTGTGGCGGTGACCGTCGACAGAATGCCCCCTCCGGCGCGCGCGATCTCCTCGTAGGTTGCCCCGTTCAACCGCATTTCGAACTCAACCGCCCGGTTGCCCCCGAAAATCGCATGCGTGTGCGGATCGATCAGGCCCGGAGTGATCAACCGATCTGCAAAATCGACGATCGGCCAGTCGGCGTGATCCGGCGGCAGATCTCGGCGCGGCCCGACCCATTGGATCCGGCCCGACGAAACAGCAATCGCCGCGTCTGCGACCAAGCCATAGGACGCAACCCCATCCGCCATGGTTGCGATCCGCCGACAACAAATCACCGAATTTCTGGTCATCGCGATTCTTTTGGACTCCCCTCGGGTTTCAATTTTTCGTATACGTGTAAAAAATTAAAGTCTACACAAAAAGAGACACCGATGCAGATCCACGCCAAAGCCGCCTTGTTAGGCTCTGACTGGGTTTCGAACCTGAGGGTCGAAACTGCGAATGGCGTCATCACGGGATTGGAGACCGGTGCGCGTCCGCAGTCGGCCGACACCTGCGTTGATGTCCTGCTGCCAGCCTTGTCGAACCTGCACAGCCACGCGTTTCAGCGCGCCATGGCCGGCATGACCGAGTTTCGCGCAGCCGGGCGGGAAAGCTTCTGGTCCTGGCGAAATCTGATGTACCGCTTTCTGGACAGGTTGACGCCCGAGCAGATGGAAGCCATCGCTGCGCTCGTGTTCCTTGAGATGCAGGAGGCCGGATATGCCGCAGTCGGGGAATTCCACTATGTGCATCACCAGCCCGGCGGCGCGCCCTACGACCAGCTTTCCGAGCTGAGCCGGCGTATCTTCGCAGCAGCTTTGCGGACGGGAATCGGTCTGACCCATTTGCCGGTTCTCTATTCCTACGGCGGCGTCCGCCAAGAGCCCCTGTCTGGCGGCCAGCTGCGGTTCGGCAATGACGTGGACCGGTTCATGGACCTGTATCACGAGTGCCGGTCGGCTGCCGCAGATCTTGCTGCGGACACGGTGGTCGGCATCGCGCCGCACTCGTTGCGCGCCACCTCACCCACGGACTTGGCCCTGCTGCTGGCGCAGGTTCCGGAGGGTCCGGTTCACATCCATATCGCCGAACAGGTGAAAGAGGTCGAGGACGTGCAATCCGCTTTGGGCCAACGCCCGGTCGCCTGGCTTCTGGACAATGCCCAGGTCGACTCACGCTGGTGTCTGATCCATGCCACCCAGATGAACGATGTCGAAACACGCGCTTTGGCGCGTTCCGGAGCCGTGGCCGGCCTGTGTCCGATCACAGAAGCCAACCTGGGCGACGGGATCTTCAACGGAGTGCCCTACCTTGACGCTGGAGGACGGTTCGGGGTCGGATCAGACTCTAACATGCGGGTTTCTCTGCCAGAGGAGTTGCGCAGTCTGGAATATTCCCAGCGCCTTCGCGACCGATCCCGCGCGGTTCTGGCGGCAGCCAACGGTTCCGTAGGACATGCGTTGTACACCGGCGCGGCACAAGGCGGGGCGCAGGCTCTGGGCCGCAATGCCGGAGAGATCGCGGTCGGCAAACTGGCCGACCTGGTGGCGCTTGACCGGTCGCACCCAACGCTTTGCGCGCTGGCGGATCATCAGCTTCTGGACGGCTTGTGCTTTGCCGCACCCGATGGTCTGGTAACGGATCTGTGGTCGGCAGGCCGTCATATGGTGCGGGATGGCAGGCATATTGCGCGCGAGACGATAATCAGAGACTACAAAGCCGCGATTGCAGACCTGTTGACTGACGTCTGAACCGGCAAAGAACTGAGTTGAGATCAAGATGACCCAGACCGCTGACACGACCGGCTACAAGGAAATCAAGCAGACTGTGCTTGACCGCATCCGCTCGGGCCAGTGGCTGCCGGACATGTTGCTGCCCAACGAGCAGGACCTTGCGGTCGAGTTTTCCTGCACGCGTACAACGGTCAATCGGGCGCTGCGCGAACTGGCCGAGGAAGGATTTCTGGAACGCCGCCGCAAGGCCGGTACCCGGGTGCTGAGCGCGCCGCAGAGACAGGCCCGGTTCACAATCCCGCTGGTCCGGGAAGAGGTCGAGGCTCTGAGCGGCACCTACCGCTATGCACTTGTCTCAGCCCAAGCCGAACAGGCGCCCGACTGGCTGGCCGCGCGGCTGGCGCTGGGATCGGATCGGCGGGTGATGCATGTTCGGTGCATGCATTTTTCGGACAACACCCCGTTTCAGTTCGAGGATCGCTGGATCGTTACGGCCAGCGTTCCGGCTGTCGAACAGGCTGATTTCTCGACGCTGGGACCCAATGAATGGCTGATTCAGACGGTCCCCTTCACCAATGTCGAGCTGTCTTTTCTGGCAAGCCGCGCCGATGCCGAACTGGCCGGATTTCTGGACGTAACGGTTGGCGAGCCGGTCTTTACCGCGGAACGTATCACCTGGTTGCAAGGCAGCCCAGTTACCTTCGCCAAGATGTATTTCGCGGCCGGTTACCGGATGACCACCCGGTTCTGAGGCTGTCCGGGCCTTTACCGCGGCCCGATTCCGGTACAGGTTCGCCTTGACCGAGCAACGGCAACACGGAGAACGGGATGAGCAACCCGCTATACGATCGACTTTTCGGCATTCACGCGGGTAAGACAACGCCGTTCCTGCATCTGCCGGACGGACGCGTTCTCTCACATGCCGATTTCCTGGACATGGCGGCCCGGATCGCCAACGCTTTGACGGCCTGCGGACTGGAACCGGATGACCGCGTTGCGGTGCAGGTCGCGAAATCGCCCGAGGCGCTGGCGCTTTATGCAGCCTGCGTTCAGGCCGGGCTGATATTTCTGCCGCTGAACACCGCCTACACGACAGACGAGCTGCGGTATTTCATCGAAAACAGCGGTGCTCGGATGGTTGTCGCGGATGCCAATTCACAAGCCGATATCGAGCCGATTGCCCAAGCGCAGAATGCAATGCTCGAAACCCTGAACGCGGACGGTTCCGGCAGCCTGATGCGGCGCGCACTTGGGATGTTGCCAGCCTTCGAACCCGCGCATAGGACCGAGGATGACCTCGCAGCTTTCCTTTACACATCGGGCACCACCGGGCGGTCCAAGGGTGCCATGCTGACGCAGGCGAACCTGCTGTCGAATGCCGAAACGCTGGTGCAGGAGTGGCGCTTCACCGCGGACGACGTGTTGCTGCACGCGCTGCCGATCTTTCACACCCACGGCCTGTTCGTGGCCACCAATGTCATGCTGTCGGCCGGTGGATCGATGATCTTTCTACCGGGCTTCGATCTGGACGACATCCTGCGCCTGATGCCCAAGGCCACCTCGATGATGGGGGTGCCGACCTTCTACACCCGGCTTCTGGACGACGACCGGTTCACCGGAGATCTGACCCGGCACATGCGGCTGTTCATTTCCGGCTCGGCGCCGCTGCTGGCCGAAACCCACACGCGGTTCGAGCAACGCACCAGTCACCGCATCCTTGAACGCTATGGCATGACCGAGACCAACATGAACACCTCGAACCCCTATGACGGCGAACGTCGGGCCGGAACCGTGGGCTTTTCGCTGCCGGGGGTCGAGTTGAAGATCACCGACCCCGAAACGGGCGATCCGCTGCCGCAGGGCGAGATCGGCATGATCGAGGTGCGCGGCCCGAACGTGTTCAAGGGTTATTGGCAGATGCCCGAGAAAACCGCCGCCGAACTGCGCGAGGACGGGTTCTTCATCACCGGTGATCTGGGCCGCATCGACGCGGACGGCTATGTGCATATCGTTGGGCGCGGCAAAGACCTGATCATCTCGGGCGGCTACAACATCTATCCCAAGGAAGTCGAGCTGGTTCTGGATGACCAGCCCGGCGTGCTGGAAAGCGCGGTGATCGGCGTACCGCACCCGGATTTCGGGGAGACCGTGCTGGGCATCCTGGTGCCCGAGGCCGGCGCGGCGCCGGATCTGGATGCGATCATGGAGGCGGTGAGCCAAAGCCTTGCCCGTTTCAAACATCCCCGCAGGCTGATCCTGCTGGACGAACTGCCGCGCAATACGATGGGCAAGGTGCAGAAAAACGCCCTCCGCGAGGCCTACAAGAACATGTTCGCGGGCGGCTGATCAGGGGCGCAGCGGCACGCGTCCGGCTTCGGTCAGCAGCCAGCAGTCGCGCCCCTCGAACACGGCAACCCCGGTTTGGCGGCCATAGCCCGCGCCGCTGTCCAGGTTGATGCGGTTCCCGTAATGGGTGGGGCGGTCCACCACCGTGTGGCCATGCACGATCAGCTTGGGGTGCGGGGTTTCGCAGGCGTGAAAACTCTGACGGATCCAGACCAGATCGTCCTCGGCCTGCGCGCCCAGCGGCACGCCCGGCCGGATGCCGGCGTGGACAAAGGCAATCTCGGGGGTCTGATGCATCCGCACCAGGTCGCGCAGAAAAGCCCTGTGCGCGACCGGCACTGCCGCAACGGCCGCGCGATGCACATCCTGCAGCCGGGTGCGGTCTTCGAACTCGACGCCATAGCTGCGCAGGGTTTCGGTGCCGCCCAGCCGCTCGTGCAGCCAGTGGTAGCCGACCAGAAGATGCGGATCATGGCGCGGCTCATCCTGCAGGAACCACGCGAACATCCGGTCATGGTTGCCCAGCAGCGTGACCCAGTTCCGCCCGGCGTCGCGCCCGGCAATCAGCCGGTCCAGCAGGCCCTTGCTGTCGGGGCCGCGATCGACGTAGTCGCCCAGAAACACGATCCGCGCATCGCGCCCGCCATCCTGTTCGATCAGGGACAGGGCGCGGTCGAACTCGGCCGTCTGGCCGTGCAGATCACCGATGGCGTAGGTGGGCGCGGTCATGTCCATGTCTCCGTTCCAGGCGGGGTTGGATTTGCGGGCCTTTGCAACGACAACGCCTGCACCGGGTGGGTGCAGGCGTCAATCGCTTTCATCCGGGTCTTGCCGGATCAGACCACGTCGAACTCCAGCGGCTTGATCTGGGTGAACAGCCCGGTTTCAGCCAGCTTTGCGCGGGCTTCTGCCGGAACCGGCTCGTCAACATACAGCAGCGCGATCGCCTCGCCCCCCGCCTGGGCGCGGCCCAGGGTAAAGTTGGCGATGTTCACGCCATGCTCGCCCATGGTCTTGCCCAGGGTGCCGATGATGCCCGGCACGTCCTCGTTGGTGGTGTACAGCATGTGCGCACCGACTTCGGCATCGATGTTGATGCCCTTGATCTGGATGAAGCGCGGCTTGCCGTCGCTGAACACGGTGCCCCCGATCGAGCGTTCGCGCTTGTCGGTCACCACGGTCACCTTGATATAGCCCTCGAAGGCGCCCGACTTGTCCTGGTTGGTGGTCGAGATCTTGACGCCGCGCTCTTTGGCCACGACCGGAGCCGAGACCATATTCACCTCAGGGTTCGAGCGTTTCATGATCCCCGCCACCACCGCGCAGTTCAGCGCGGCCAGGTTCATCTGCGCCGCCACGCCGTCATACAGGATGTTGATCGCCTTGATCGGCTCGTCGGTCATCTGGCCGATGAAGCTGCCCAGATGGCCGGCCAGCTTGATCCACGGTCCCATGACCTTGGCCTCTTCGGCGGTGACGCTGGGCATGTTCAGTGCATTCTCGACCGCCCCGGTCAGCAGATAGTTCGAGATCTGCTCGGCCACCTGCAGCGCCACGTTTTCCTGCGCTTCTGTGGTCGCGGCGCCCAGATGCGGGGTGCAGACCACGTTGGGCAGGCCGAACAGCGGGTTCTCCTTGGCCGGTTCTTCGCTGAACACGTCGAACCCCGCGCCGGCGACATGGCCGGATTTGATCAGTTCGGCCAGCGCCTCTTCGTCGACCAGACCGCCGCGGGCGCAGTTGATGATGCGCACGCCCTTCTTGGTCTTGGCCAGATTCTCGCGGCTGAGGATGTTGCGGGTCTGGTCGGTCAGCGGCACGTGCAGGGTGATGAAATCGGCCCGTGCCAGCAGCTCGTCCAGCTCGACCTTTTCCACGCCCATCTTGTCGGCCTTCTCCTGGCCCAGATAGGGGTCATAGGCGATGACCTTCATCTTCAACCCGTGCGCCCGGTCGCAGACGATGCCGCCGATATTGCCGGCACCGATCACGCCCAACGTCTTGTTGGTCAGCTCGACCCCCATGAACTTGGACTTTTCCCACTTGCCTGCATGGGTGCTGGCATTGGCCTCGGGGATCTGACGCGCCACGGCGAACATCATCGCGATGGCATGCTCGGCAGTGGTGATCATGTTGCCGAAGGGCGTGTTCATCACGATCACGCCCTTTTTCGAGGCCGCGTCCTTGTCGATGTTGTCAGTGCCGATACCGGCGCGGCCGATCACTTTCAGCTTGTCGGCCTTTTCCAGAATCTTCTCGGTGACCTTGGTGGCCGAGCGGATGGCCAAGCCGTCATAGTTGCCGATGATCTCGACCAGCTTTTCCTTGTCCTTGCCCACGTCGGGCATGAAATCCACGTCGATGCCGCGGTCGCGGAAGATCTGAACCGCGGTTTCGCTGAGCTTGTCGGATACGAGTACTTTGGGGGCCATGTGCGTGGTCCTTGAATGGAATGATGACTCCGGGCCGGACGCGGCCCGGATCTTGTCGGGGAAAGGAGTCAGGCGGCTTCGGCCTGGGCTGCGATCTCGGCCTCGAACGCCCATTTCAGCCAGGGCAGCATCGCCTGGATGTCGGACGTTTCGACCGTGCCGCCGCACCAGATGCGCAGCCCGGCCGGCGCGTCGCGATAGGCGCCAATGTCCAGCGCCACGTTCTCGGCCTCCAGCCGCTTGGCGACCGCCTTGGCAAAGCTGGCGCCGTCGCGAATGCGCGGATCGGTGAATTTCAGGCAGACGCTGGTGTTCGACCGGGTGGCCGGGTCCTCGGCCAGGTTGTCGATCCAATCGTTCTGGTCGCAGAACTCGAAAATCGCCTGCGCATTGGCATCGGCGCGGGCGATCAGGCCCTGCAGCCCGCCGACCGAGCGCGCCCAGTCCAGCGCGAACAGGTAATCCTCGACCGCCAGCATCGACGGCGTGTTGATGGTGGCACCCTGGAAGATGCCCTCGATCAGCTTGCCGCCCTTGGTCAGACGGAAGATCTTCGGCAGCGGCCACGCGGGGGTATAGCTTTCCAGCCGTTCGACCGCGCGGGGGCTGAGGATCAGCATGCCATGTGCGGCCTCGCCACCCAGAACCTTCTGCCAGCTGAAGGTGGTGACATCCAGCTTGTCCCAGGGCAGGTCCATCGCGAAAGCGGCGCTGGTGGCGTCGCAGATGGTCAGGCCGGCGCGGTCATCGGCGATCCAGTCGCCATTCGGAACCCGCACGCCCGAGGTGGTCCCGTTCCAGGTAAAGACCACGTCATTGTTGAAATCGATGGACGCCAGATCGACGATCTGCCCGTAATCGGCGGTTTTCACCTCGGCGTCGATCTTCAGCTGTTTGACCACGTCGGTAACCCAACCCGCGCCAAAGCTTTCCCAGGCCAGCATCTCGACCTTGCGTTCGCCCAGAAGCGACCACAGCGCCATTTCCACCGCGCCGGTATCCGAGGCCGGAACGATCCCGATGCGATAGTCGGCCGGAATGCCCAGCAGCTCGCGCGTGCCTTCGATGGCGGCCTTCAGCTTGTCCTTGCCGACGGCGGCGCGGTGCGATCGGCCCAGCGCGGCACCAGCCAGCTTGTTCAGCTCGAATGTAGGGGGTTTGGCGCAGGGGCCCGAGGAAAAACGCGGATTGGCCGGCCGCGCTGCCGGTCGTTCGATGGTCATTGGTGTTACCCTTCCAGATATACGCCCCTCGTTGGGGAGGGGTGTCCCGCGGCCAGACCTAGGGGGCCGCGGTTGGGCGGGCAAGCGAAAAAGACGCTTTGAATATCAAAAACGACACGGGCGGTGACGCCAAATCGGAACACAGGTTTCCGATCGGCGCATTTTGCACCCGCAGAAAGACCTCAGCGATCCAGCCGGACGGTTTCGCCCGTGGCCAGCGATTGCTGCGCCGCCAGACCCATGCGTACTGCCCACATGCCGTCGGTCAGGCTGACATCCGGGGCGTCGCGCTCACCGCGCACCAGCGCCAGAAAGCCCTGGTGCTGATAGAAGGTCGAGCCGTTGTGGTCGCCCGCCGCCAGCAGGCGCGGGTCGACGGGAATGTCGCGGGCGACAGGGCCCTTGGGGTCGCGCGGGCTGACGATCAGCTGCGGCACCGGCGGCGCGCCCAGATGTTCGGGCCAGAACCGGCCCGGCCCGGGGACCAGCGCCTCGATCTTGGCCTTGGGGCCGACGACCGAGATTTCCTCCTGATACTGCGCACCTTCGGCGAACATGCACAGCTCCAGCATCGCCCGCGCGCCCGAGGCGAAATCGACGATGACATAGCCGTGGTCGAGGATGTCGGGCGTCTCGCCGTCATAGGTTTCGTCCAGATGGTTCACGGCCTGCCCGCCGCTGGCGCTGACGCGTACAGGATCGGATTGCAGGATCAGGCGCATCAGGTCGAAGAAATGACAGCATTTCTCGACGAAGGTGCCGCCCGTGTTGCGGTTGAACCGGTTCCAGTTGCCGACCTTTTCCAGGAACGGAAAGCGGTGTTCGCGGATGCTCAGCATCTTGACCCCGCCGCTGGTGTCCTGCGCCTCGGTGATCAGGGCGGCGATGGGCGGCATGTAGCGATATTCCATCGCCACCCAGATCGGACAGGGATAGCTGCGCTCGATCTCGGCCAAACGGGCCGCATCGCCGGGGTTGGTGAACAGCGGCTTTTCCACCAACAGCGGCAAGGGACGGGTCTGGGCGATCTGGGCGATCTGATCCACATGCAGATGGTTGGGGCTGGCGATGACCAGGCAGTCCAACTCCTCGACCGCCAGCAGATCCTGCACCGAAGCCACCATTCTGGCCCCCGGCGCAATCGCCTGCGCGGCGCGCGCCATCTCGGGGTCGGGCTCGAAAATGGCGGCCACTTGCGTGCCCTCCAGCAGAGCGATGTTGTGCAGGTGTTCCTGCCCCATCATGCCACATCCGATCAGCCCGTAATTGATGGTCCGGGTCATGCGCGTTTCCTCGTCATTTCAGTCGTTGGACGTAAGTTGCCCGGTCCGGGTCGAACCAGGTTTTCGAAAACTCTACGGGTTCAGGCCGTTCCGACCAGCTGAACCGCTCGATGTAACCGACGGTCTCGCCCGCCGGCCGGGTGAAGTGCGCGGGGGTCCAGTCGGGCAGCCGACCGACCGAAACCCGATCCTCGGCGCGGGTGATCCAGAACCCAAGCTGCTGCTGGTAATAGCGATAGAGCGAGTCCGACAGCAGCCGCCGATCGATCAGACCGGCTGATTCGTCCAGCCAGATCTCCTCGACCGCGATGATTGTGTCATTCAGATAGCGCATCCGCCGCACGCGCGACCCGCGCCGCGAGGTGCCGAAATCGGGCAGGTCGGCGGGCTTGTCCAGGTGATCGACCGACAGGATGTCGGCGCGCGGCAGGCCGCCGCCCTCGGGCAGTTCCAGCCGGAACATGGCATAGACGCTGTTCTGGGTCCCGGTCTCGCGCACATAGTTGCCCGAGCCCTGGATCCGCTCGAGCATCCCCTTTTTTTCCAGCTCGGCGAGCGATTTTCGCAGCGTCCCGACCGAGACGTTCAACTGCGCCGCCATGTCCCGCTCGGGCGGCAGACGCTCGCCGTCGATCAGCCGGCCGGCGGCGATGTCGCGGATCAGCAGCTCGGCGATCTGCACATAGATCGGCAGGGCGTTGGGGTTTCTGGTGGATGGGGGCACGCGGGCGCTTCACTTGGTCGCAGAAAAAATTGATACACTATTGATCTACATCAATGTGGTTGCTACGCAAGAGAAAAGTTGAGCCCGGCAGGAGAGAGAATCAGATGACGATCGTCCCCATCACATCCCCCGATCTGGATGCGGCCGAGGTTTCGTGGTTCGCGGCGCTGTGCTCGGACGATTATCAGTTTCTCGGCGTGCCCGACGGCGATCTGCGCTCCAGCTGGGAACATTGCTCGGGCATCGTGAAAGAGGCCGAGGCGCAGGGCTTTCGCAACATCCTGTGCCCGTCCTCGTATCAGGTGGGGCAGGACACGCTGAGTTTCGTGGCCGGCTGCGCGCCGATCACAGAAAAGATCAACCTGCTGGCCGCCGTGCGCTGCGGCGAGATGCAGTCGATCATGCTGGCACGCACCATCGCGACGCTGGATCACATGCTGAAGGGGCGGCTGACGGTCAACATCATCTCGTCGGATTTTCCTGGGGAAAAGGCCGAAAGCAGCTATCGCTACCAGCGCTCGCGCGAGGTGGTCGAGATTCTGAAACAGGCCTGGACGCAGGATGAGATCAATTACCAGGGTCAGGTCTACAATTTCTCGGGCCTGACGACCGATCCGGCCAAACCCTATCAGATCGGCGGGCCGCTGCTGTATTTCGGGGGCTATTCGCCCGATGCACTGAAGCTGTGCGGGCAACATTGCGACGTCTATCTGATGTGGCCCGAAACCAAAGACCAGCTGGCCGAGCGGATGAAGGCCGTACACGCGGTGGCCGACGAATACGGACGCACGCTGGACTATGGCCTGCGGGTGCACATGATCGTGCGCGACACCGAGGCCGAGGCCAAGGAATATGCCGACTATATCGTGTCGAAACTGGATGACGAATACGGCCGCGCAATCCGCGAACGGGCGCTGGACGCCACCTCGCTCGGTGTTTCGCATCAGGCCAGGAACCGCGAGCTGGCCGACAAATACGGCTATGTCGAGCCGGGCCTGTGGACGGGCGTCGGCCGGGCGCGGTCAGGCTGCGGCGCGGCGCTGGTGGGGTCGACCGACCAGGTGCTGTCGAAGATCGAAGAGTATCAGAAGATGGGCATCCGCGCCTTCATCTTCTCGGGCTATCCGCATATGGACGAGGCCCGCCATTTCGGCACCCGCGTGATGCCGCATCTGAAAACCTGTTCCCTTCCCGAAGCCTATGGAAGGGTTCCTGCTGACACCCCGGCGACGCCGCTGGGCAACGGAGTTCGTCGTTGATGCAACGTATCAAGCTTTCCGACACCCTGGAACTGAGCCGCCTTGTCTATGGCATGTGGCGGCTGGGCGATGACAGCGACACCTCGGCCGCGCATGTGGCGGCCAAAATCCACGCCTGTCTGGATCAGGGCATCACCAGCTTCGATCAGGCCGACATCTATGGCGACTATGGCGCCGAGGCGATTCTGGGCAACGCCCTGCGCGCCAATCCCGGCCTGCGCGACCGGATGGAGATCGTCACCAAATGCGACATCGTCGCCCCCTGCGGGCGCTATGCGGATGCCAAGGTGAAATACTATGACACCTCGCGCGCGCACATCCTGAAATCGGTCGACACCTCGCTGCGGGAAATGGCGATCGACCATATCGACCTGCTGCTGATCCACCGCCCCGACCCGTTCATGGACCACCATGAAACCGGCGCCGCGCTGGACGAGGTCGTGGCCAGCGGCAAGGTCCGCGCGGTGGGTGTGTCGAATTTCCGCCCCTGGGACTGGCAACTGCTGCAATCGGCCATGAAGACCCCGCTGGTGACCAACCAGATCGAGATTTCTCTGGGCGCGATCGCTCCGTTCACCAATGGCGATCTGGCCTTTCACCAGCATCACGGCCACCCGGTGATGGCGTGGTCGCCGCTGGGCGGCGGAGCGCTGATGGCGGGTAATCCTCCGGTGGGCGTGGTCGCGGATGAGATCGGCGCGCAGTTCGGCGTCGACCGGGCCGCGGTGGCCGTGGCCTTCCTGCTGGCCCATCCGGCCGGCATCCTGCCGGTTCTGGGCACCAATAGCCTGGACCGCATCAAGCGCATTTCGGACGCCCTCAAAGTCAATCTGGATCGTGAAGTCTGGTTCCGCCTCTACGAGGCGGCGCTGGGGCATGAGGTACCATGATGAACGCATTTTCGAACGACATGGCACGCACCTTCATTCCGCACAAGGACGACACCCGCACCCTGCGGGACGCTTTCGGCCGGTTCGCCACCGGCGTTACCGTGGTGACGTGCGACAGCCCCGACGGGCCGGTCTGCATCACGGCCAACAGCTTTTCCTCGCTGTCGCTGGACCCGCCCTTGGTGATGTGGGCCGGCGACCGGAACTCGCGCCGGTTCCCCTATTTTTACAAGGCGCGTCATTTCAGTGTTCATGTTCTGTCGGCCGACCAGGCCGAGCTGTGCTTTGGCTGCTCGAAAGACGCCTTTGCCCTACGCGAAATCGACCACGACCGATGCGAAAACGGAACGCCGCTGCTGCGCGGATGCCTGGCGCGGTTCGAATGTGAACAACATGCGTATCACGATGCGGGCGATCACGTTATCGTGGTGGGCAAGGTCTTGCGGGCCAGCATGGCGGACGGAGACGCGCTGACCTTTTACGCCGGCAAGCTCGGCCAATTCGCGCACCAATAAGCGCGGGACACGGTCGCGGGCCAAACCCGCGGCCTGAACAGGGAGGATCCGCATGGGCGGATTGACGTCGGTGCTTGCGCCGATTGCATTCGTGAACGAAACCGCGCTGCGTCTGGGCCGCGCGGTTGGTGTCGTTGCGATCGCCTTCATGGTGATCGCGATCCTGATTCAGGTGTTCTTCCGATACGTTCTGGGCAACGCCCTGCCCTGGCCTGACGAGGCCGCGCGGTTCTGCATGTTGTGGATGACGGGCCTGATGGCACCCACCGCATTCCGGCGCGGCGGGTTCGTGGCCATCGACATGCTGGTCCGCTTTCTGCCGCGCGTACCCGGCCAGTTGCTGAACCTGTTTCTGCTGCTGCTCAGCCTGACGGTTCTGGTGGTCGCCGTGCGCATCGGCTGGTCCGAGGTCACCGGTTTTGGCGGGCGTTTCGCCACCGCCGCGCTGTATTTGCCCACCTCGCTGGGCTTTGATGAATGGTACCGGATCCCGCGCAGCTGGATGATGGCCTCCCTGCTGGTGGGCGTGATCCTGCTGCTGTCGGTCAACATCGAACTGATCCTGCGGTCGATCATCACCATGCTGGGCGGCGGTGACCTGCTGCCCGAAATCCCCGAAGCCGCCGTGGGGGCCGAATAGATGCTGGTCTGGTTCCTGCCCGTCTTTCTGGTGTTTCTGCTGATCGGCCTGCCGGTCTTTTTCGCGCTGCTGGCCGCACCCGGCCTGCTGCTGTGGCTGAACGGCCAGACCAACGACATCACCCTGCTGTACCGCAATGTCTACAACGGGATGGACAGCTTTCCGCTGATGGCCATCCCCTTCTTCATGCTGGCCGGAGAGCTGATGAACCGCGGCGGCATCACCATCCGTCTGGTCGAGTTCAGCCAGGCGCTGATGGGGCACCTGCGCGGCGGGCTGGCGCATGTGAACGTGCTTAGCTCGATCCTGTTCGCGGGGCTGTCGGGCTCGGCGGTGGCCGATACCTCGGCGCTGGGCTCGATGCTGATCCCGGCGATGGAGAAGCAGGGCTATACCCGCAAGTTCGCCGCCGCGATCACCGCCGCCAGCTCGGTCATCGGGCCGATCATCCCGCCCTCGGGGATCATGATCATCTATGCCTATGTCATGGGCGAAAGCGTCGCGGCCCTGTTCCTGGCCGGCATCGTGCCGGGCGTCATGGTGGGCATTGGTCTGATGCTGATGATCAAGGTCATGGCCAACCGGTATGATTTCCCGGTGGCCAGCCGCAAATACACCTGGCCCGAGCGCGGTCAGGCCAGCCTCAAGGCCTTTTTCCCGCTGATGACGCCGGTGATCATCCTGGGCGGCATTCTGGGCGGCATCTTCACCCCGACCGAGGCCGCAGCCGTTGCCGTCGGTTATGCCTTCATCATCGGGTTTTTCGTGCTGCGCACGCTGACCTTGAAAGAGGTGCCCAACGTCCTCAGCAATGCGGGCATGACCTCGGCCGTGGTGCTGCTGCTGGTGGGGGCCGCGATGGCGTTCAAGACCGTGGTCAGCCTCAGCCATGCGCCCGAGCAGCTGGCCGCGCTGATCCTCGGACTGTCCGAAAACCCGCTGATTCTGCTGTTCCTGATCAACCTGCTGCTGTTCATCGTGGGCATGTTCCTGGATGCAGGCCCGGCGATCATCATCCTGGGGCCGATCCTGGGCCCGATCTTCACCAGCCTGGGGGTCGACCCGATCCATTTCGCCATCATCATGAGCGTCAACCTGACCGTTGGTCTGGCCACGCCGCCCATGGGGCTGGTGCTGTTCGTGGCCGCCGCCGTGTCACGCGAACGGGTGGAAACCATCGCCAAGGCGATCCTGCCGTTCCTGGCCGTCGAAATCGCAGTGATCTTCCTGATCACCTATGTCCCCGCAATATCCATGACGATCCCGAGACTGACGGGGTTTGCAAACTAGACTGAGTACCACAGGGAGGAAACGCATGCTCAGAACATTCTTCAAAACCGCAGCACTGGCCACGTCGCTGGTGGCGGCCTCGGCGCTGGCGGCCTCGGCGGCCGACTATACGCTGCGCGCCACCGCCAACTCGAACGAAAACGACGAGGACTATGACGGCCTGGTCGTGTTCAAGAACTTCGTCGAGAACGCCTCGAACGGCGCGATCGAGGTCGAGCTGTTCATCGGCACGCAGCTGTGCTCGAACGGGGCCGAATGCCTGCAGGGCGTGGCCGACGGCACCATCGACATCTACATCTCGACCTCGGGCGGGGCCTCGGGCATCTTCCCTTACGTGCAGGTTCTGGACCTGCCCTATCTGATGGCCGACGACCGCATCGCCGAGCGGGTCCTGTCGGGTGATTTCACCCGCAAGATGCGTGAAATGGCGCTGGAGGATTCGGGCGGCGCGATCCGCCTGATGACCATTGGCAACACCGGCGGCTGGCGCAATTTCGCCAACACCAAGCGCCGCGTGACCCAGCCGTCCGACATGGACGGGCTGAAGATCCGCACCGTGGTCGCAGACCTGCCGCAGGAACTGGTCAAGGCCCTGGGCGCCTCGCCCACTCCGATCCCGTGGCCGGAACTCTTCACCAGTTTCCAGACCGGCGTGGTTGACGGCTCGAAAAACGGCATCACCGACATCATGGGCATGAAATTCCCCGATGCCGGCCTGCAATACGTCACGCTGGACGGGCACGCCTATATGGGCGCGCTTTGGTGGATGAACAACGCCAAGTTCCAGGAAATGCCCGAAGACCTGCGCCGTGTCGTCGTCGATGGGTTCTATGCGCTGCAGCAGGCCACCTTTGCCTCGCCCAAGCGCAAGTCGATCCAGGCCTACGAGGATTTCGTGGCCGGTGGCGGCGACCTGTACGTGCCGACCCCCGAGGAAAAAGAAGCGTTCAAGCAGGCCGCGACCCCGGTCTATGACTGGTTCCAGCAGAACGTCGCGCGCGGGGACGAGATCTATGGCGCTCTGACCGCGGCCGTGGCCGAGGCCGAGGCCGAGATCAACGCGGAACGCGCCGCCGACCTGGACTGATACGGTTCGGGCCGGGGTGTCGCGTCATCCCGGCCCGCCCTTACCGAAAGGGGTACATCCACCCCTTGTAGTCGTTGACCAGCACATGGGCCTTTTCGATCTGTTCGGGCGTCATCTTCTTGACCACCTCTTCCAGGCTGATCGCCGCATCGGGGTCGCCGCCGATGGCGCTGAGCGTGTACCACATGTAGGCCCGAACCAGATCGGGCTCGGGCAGTCCCAGGCCCAGCTCGTAATACCACCCCACACCCGATTGCGCGCCCGGATGCCCCTTCATCGAGGCACGCAGATACCATTCGAACGCGCGCTCATAGTCCTGCTCGACCCCAAGGCCAAGGCCGTACATCACGCCGATCAGCTCCTCGGCCTCGGCGTTGCCCGACCGGGCCGCGGGCAGAAGCTGTTCGCGCGCGGCGGCAAACTCGCCCGCCTCCATCAGATCGCGGGCCTGTTCCAGTTCGGCCCAGACGGGCGTGGCGGCAAGACAAAGGGCAAGCACAAGCTGGCGCATGGGGCGGCGGGTCTCCTGTTTTGCGGGGCGGCCTGGGCGCAGGAGCTGCCCGCGCCGCTGACCAATGACGACTTTCTGTTCTTTGATAGGGAACAGGCCGCGATCGGTCACCAGCTATTTTATGACCCGATCCTGTCGGGCAACCGCAACATCAGCTGCTCTCATTGCCACCACCCCGATTTCGGCACCTCCGACGGCCTGTCGCTGGGCATCGGCGAGGGCGGCCAGGGTCTAGGCCCCGACCGCACGCCCGGCACCGGGGCGGACCGCATCCGCAAGCGCATCCCGCGCAACGCGCCGGGCCTGTGGAACCTGGGCGTGCGCGACATCCACACGATGTTCCATGACGGGCGGCTCAGCCTGTCGGACGTCTATGGCAACGGGTTCAATTCTCCCGCGCAGGAATGGCTGCCCGAAGGGCTGAACTCGCTGCTGGCCGCGCAGGCGCTGTTTCCGCTGACCGCTCAGTTCGAAATGGCCGGAAACGTGGCCGAGAACGAAGTTACAGGCGCCGTGCATGACCGGATCGACAAGGGCTGGCCGATCATCGCCAAACGGGTGCGGACCGACCCGAAATACGGCCCGGCGATGGTGGCCGCCTTTGACGACGTGGACAGCACCGCGGACATCACCATCACTCATGTCGCCAACGCTCTGGCCGCTTTCATGGCCATCGAATGGCGCAGCACCGACAGCCCGTTCGACCAGTACCTGGCAGGAGACAAGACCGCCCTGACCCCCGATCAGAAGGCCGGGATGCGGCTGTTCTACGGCAAGGCGCGGTGCGCCACCTGCCATTCGGGGCCGCTGCTGTCGGATCAGAAATTCCACGCACTGGCCCTGCCGCCTTTCGGCCCCGGCCGCACCCGGCAATGGGACGCCTATGCCCGCGACGTGGGTCGCATGGGCGAAAGTGACCGGCTGGAGGACGCCTACCGGTTCCGCACGCCGATGCTGCGCAACGTGGCGCTGACCGCACCCTATGGCCACAACGGCGCCTTTCCCGACCTCGAAGGGATCACCCGTCACCACCTGAACCCGGCAACCAGCCTGTCACGCTGGACAACCGATCAGGCCGCGCTGCCCCGGGTGCCGTGGCTGGAACAGGCCGATTTCATCGTCTGGCAGGACCGGTTCGAGATGGCGCGCCAACACGCCAAGGTCGACATCACGCCAGTTGACCTGAGCGACGGTGAAATCGCGCAACTGGTGGCGTTCCTGCACGCCCTGACCGGGACGAGCGTGGAGACGCCGCCCTTTGGCGTGCCCGCGGACTTCAAGCCCTGAGAAAACCCCCGCCGGATCGGGCGGGTGTTTCGGTGTTTTTATTCTGCGGCTTCTTCGTATGCGTCCATGGGCGGGCATGTGCAGACGAGGTTCCGATCTCCGTAGGCGTTGTCAACGCGGTTGACGGGCGACCAGTATTTGTCGACGCCCATGGAACCCGGCGGGAAGCAGGCCTGTTCGCGGGTGTAGGGTCGGTCCCACTCACCCACCAGGTCGCGCACCGTGTGGGGGGCGTTCTTCAGCGGGTTGTTCTCGGGGTCGATCCTGCCATCGATGACATCCTGCGCCTCGGCGCGGATCGACAGCATGGCGTCGCAGAATCGGTCCAGCTCGTCCTTGGGTTCCGATTCCGTCGGCTCGACCATCAGCGTGCCAGCAACCGGCCAGGACATGGTCGGCGCGTGGAAGCCGCTGTCGATCAGCCGCTTTGCGACGTCGTCGACGGTGATGTTGCCGGCCTCGGCCAGCGGGCGGGTGTCGAGGATGCATTCATGCGCCACACGACCGGTCTCGGAGGTGTAGAGGATCGGATAGGCCTCCTGCAGACGTGCGGCGATGTAGTTGGCGTTCAGGATCGCCACTTTGGTTGCCTGGGTCAGACCCGCGCCGCCCATCAGCAGGACATAGGCCCAGCTGACCGGCAGGATCGAGGGCGAGCCGAAGGGCGCCGCCGAAACCGGACCCACGGCGGTGCCGTACTCCGGGTGGCCCGGCAGGTGCTCGGCCAGATGCGCCTTGACCCCGATCGGGCCCATGCCGGGGCCGCCGCCGCCATGCGGGATGCAGAAGGTCTTGTGCAGGTTCAGGTGGCTGACGTCGCCGCCGATGTCGCCGGGACGCGACAGGCCCACCATGGCGTTCATGTTGGCCCCGTCGATATAGACCTGCCCGCCGTGGTCATGGGTGATCTGGCAGACCTCCTGCACGGTTTCCTCGAAAACGCCGTGGGTCGAGGGGTAGGTGATCATGCAGCCGGCCAGGTTATCCGAGTGTTTCTCGGCCTTCTCGCGGAAGTCGGTCAGATCGATGTTGCCCTTCGCGTCCGCCTTCACCGGTACCACCTGCCAGCCGACCATCTGCGCCGAGGCCGGGTTGGTGCCATGCGCCGAGGTCGGGATCAGGCAGACATTGCGGTGCCCTTCGCTGCGGGCGAAGTGATAGTTACGGATGGTCAGCAGGCCTGCATATTCGCCCTGCGCACCCGAGTTGGGCTGCTGGGAGATCGCGTCATAGCCGGTGATCTGGCACAGCTTGTCGTTCAGATCGGCAATCATCTCGTGATAGCCCTGCGCCTGATCTTCGGGGCAGAACGGGTGCAGATTGCCGAACTCGGGCCAGGTGACCGGGATCATCTCGATCGTGGCGTTCAGCTTCATGGTGCAGGAGCCCAGCGGGATCATCGCCCGGTCCAGCGCCAGGTCGCGGTCGGCCAGACGGCGCATATAGCGGGTCATCTCGGCCTCGGCCCGGTTCTTGTGGAAGATCGGATGGGTCAGATAGGGCGTCTCGCGCAGCGCATAGTCCGGCAGGCGGTACTGCTTGTTCGAGCTGTCGTCCTTCTTGTCGATGCCAAAGGCGCCCCAGACCGCCTCGATCGTCTCGGCGCGGGTCTGTTCATCCAGGCTGATGCCGACGCGGGTCTCGCCCACCTTGCGCAGGTTGACGCCGCGGGCTACCGCCGCCTCCATGACGGTCTTCTGCAGCGGGCCGACCTCGACCGTGATCGTGTCGAAGAACACCTCGGGTTCGACCTTGAAGCCGTGTTCTTCCAGGCCCGCGGCCAGGCGCGAGGTCTTGCGGTGCACCGACTGTGCGATCGCCTTGATGCCGTCGGGGCCGTGGTACACGGCATACATCGAGGCGATCACCGCCAGCAGCGCCTGCGCGGTGCAGACGTTCGAGTTGGCCTTCTCGCGGCGGATGTGCTGCTCGCGGGTCTGCAGCGCCAGGCGGTAGGCCTTGTTGCCGCGGCTGTCGATGCTGACGCCGATGATACGGCCCGGCATCGCCCGCTTCAGCTTGTCTGTGGTGGCCATGTAGGCGGCGTGCGGGCCGCCATAGCCCATCAGCACGCCGAAGCGCTGGGTCGAGCCCACGGCGATGTCGGCGCCCATCTCGCCCGGCGATTTCAGCAGCGCCAGCGACAGGATGTCGGCGGCCACGATGGCGATGGCGTTGTGTTCATGCAGCGCCGCGATTTCCGATGTGAAGTCGCGCACATGGCCATAGGTGCCCGGATACTGGAAGATTGCGCCGAACACGGCGCCGGGATCCAGATCGTCAGGGTCGGCGACCTTGACGTCGATGCCCAAAGGCTCGGCCCGGGTTTTGATCACCGCGATGGTCTGCGGGTGGCAGTTGCGGTCCACGAAGAAGGCCGCGTTGTTGGCCTTGGACCGGCCACCGCGCTTGGCCATCGCCATCGCCTCGGCCGCTGCGGTCGCCTCATCCAGCAGCGAGGCATTGGCCACGTCCAGCCCGGTCAGATCGCTGACCATGGTCTGGAAGTTCAGCAGCGCCTCGAGCCGGCCCTGGCTGATCTCGGGCTGATAGGGCGTGTAGGCGGTGTACCAGGCCGGGTTTTCCAGAATGTTGCGCAGGATCGGCGCCGGCGTGGTGGTGCCGTAATAGCCCTGACCGATCAGCGAGGTCAGAACCTTGTTCTTCCCCGCCACTTTTTTCATGTGATAGAGCGCGTCGCGTTCCGTCATCGCCGGGCCCCAGTCCAGCGGCTCTTTCTGCCGGATCGCCGGGGGGACGGTGGCGTCGATCAGATCGTCCAGCGTCTTGAAGCCAATCACTTTCAGCATGTCGCGCATCTCGGTCGGGCTGGGACCGATATGGCGACGGTTGGCAAAGTCATAGGCTTCGTAGTCGGTCAGTTTGAAGGCCATTGCAGCGCTCCCATGGATAGGTCAGGCCCGACGGAGACTGAGGAAGCCTCCGGCGGGGAGTAGGGGCCGTCCCGGGAACTGTCCGGTGGACAGTTTCAGGCCCGAACGGGCGGAGCCCAAATTCGGCGGCACAAGTCAAAACGATGGAGCCCCAGGCCGGGACCCCGTGGGTTTAGCCGATGAACGCCTTGTAGCCGGCCTCGTCCATCAGATCTTCCAACTGCGCGGCATCGGTGATCTTGATCTTGTAGATCCACGCCTCGCCCTCGGGATCCTCGTTCAGCGCGCCCGGATTGTCGGCCAGCGCCTCGTTCACCTCGAGGATCTCGCCATCGACCGGGGCATAGATCTCGGAGGCCGCCTTGACGGATTCGATCACCCCGATCTCGCCGTCCTTCGCAAACTCTTCACCCACGTCCTGCTGCTCGACGAACACCACCTCGCCCAGCTGCTCGGCCGCGTGCTTGGTGATGCCCAGCGTGGCCGTGTCGCCCTCGACCGTCAGCCATTCATGTTCTTCGGAATAATAGGTTGCCATGCTGTCTCTCTCCTGACTTCAACGCTTGTAATTCTGTTTGACGAAGGGCAGCGCCACGATCCGCGCCGGCTGCGCCTTGCCCCGGATGATCAGATTCACCTTCTCGCCCGGCTCGGTGTGGCCGGCGGCGACGTAACCCATCGCAACCGGTCCGCCGACTGTCGGGCCGAACCCGCCCGAGGTGATCTGACCGATCGTGTTGCCCTGAAGATCCTGCACCTCGACCCCCTGTCGCGCCGGGGCGCGGCCTTCGGGTTTGATCCCCACCAGCTTGCGCGCGGGACCTTCGGCCAGTGCGCGCTGGATGCGGGCCGCGCCGGGAAAGCCGCCCTCTTCCTTGCGCCGCTTCTGGATCGCCCAGGCCAGGTTGGCCTCGATCGGCGAGGTGCTCTGGTCGATGTCATTGCCATAGAGGCACAGACCCGCCTCCAGCCGCAGGCTGTCGCGCGCGCCCAGGCCCGCTGGTTCGCATTCTTCATGCGCCAGCAGGGCGCGGGTGACCTCGATCGCCTTGTCCTCGGGGATCGAGATCTCATAGCCGTCCTCGCCCGTGTAACCCAGTCGCGAGATCCGGCATTCGACTCCGTCGATCGGGGCAACGGTGGTTTCCATGAACTTCAGATCGCGGGCTGCGGGGCACAGTGCGCCCACCACGTCCTCGGCTTTCGGGCCCTGAACCGCCACCAGCGCGCGGTCGAAGATCTCGGTCACCTCGACCCCGTCCAGATGCGCGCGCATGTGCGGAATGTCCTGATGGCGCAGCGCCGCGTTCACCACCACGAAGAAATGATCGCCCGCGTTCGACACGATCAGATCGTCCATGATCCCGCCGTCCGCGTTGGTGAAGAACCCATAGCGCGCCTTGCCCTCGGGCAGCGTCGCAAAAGCCTGCGGGCACAGCGCCTCGAGCTTCTCGCCCACATTCTTGCCCCGCAGGATCACCTGGCCCATGTGGCTCACGTCGAACAACGCCGCCTTCTCGCGGCACTGCTTGTGTTCGCCCATGATTCCCAAAGGATACTGAACGGGCATCTCCCAGCCCGCAAAATCAACCAGCTTGCCTCCCAACTCAACATGAAGGTCATACAACGGCGTGCGCTTCATTCCAGGCATGTCAGTGTTCTTTCTTTTGGCAAAAGTGACGCGATGGACTGGATCCGGAAGCATATGGCTGGGAATACCATGCCACGGCAGCCTTTTCGGATCGAGTCAGAGGAATTCTGGCAGGGCGACATGCATTTTCCGGTACCGGCAACTTCACGGCTGGCGGTGTTCCGTCCGACTTCAGATCGCAGGTATTCATCACGGCCTAAATCGCTCATGGACAAGGAGTATACATCTGCATGCTGCAGCTTTGTGTCGTATAGGAAACTTTTTTCCGTTACGCAACAGCTGAAATTGCAATATTCACGGTCGGCGGCCCCATACCTCAGCGATCGGCAAGTGCCGCCTCCAAGGCCTTCAACCCCGTCACCAGATCGTCTTCGGCAGTGTCCTCCGCGAAGTCATGACTGATACCGTTGATGGATGGCACGAACAGCATTCCGACCGGCATCAAGGCTGCCACGTTCGACGCATCGTGCAAGGCCCCGGACGGCATGACCCGCCAGTTGCCGGGCGCGACGGTCTGGGCTCCGTGTTCCAGCGACCGCCGGAGGGTTGGATCCATCTCAACCGGTTCGATGCCCAACATTGGCCCGAACTGCGCATCGCCCCCGATGGTTTCACTGACCTCTTGGGCGGTCGTGCGAATGATGCTTTCCATTCGGGCCAGACGATCCGTGTCCTGATCGCGCCACTGCATCGAGAAACGGACCCGGCCAGGAACGATTGACGAGGCATTCGGAGACAGCTCAACATGACCGATCGTCCAGACCGTCTGCGGGGTCACCACGTTGCGGAACCGATCGTTGATCAGGCCGTTGAAGATCGAGAGAGCCTGGAACGCGTCTCGGCGCAAGTGCATCGGCGTCGTGCCGGCGTGGTTCTGCTGGCCGGAAAACTCGATGACCATGTCGCGAATGCCCACGATGTCCGAGACCACACCGATGGCCTCGGCGTTGGCATCCAGAATCGGACCCTGCTCGATATGCATTTCGATGAACCCGGTGAATTGGGCGGGGTTCACAAAATCCTGCATCAGACTTTTCATCCGAGCGCGCGCATCACCGAACCGTATGCCCGCGTGGTCGGTCAGGTCGTCAGCCTGCGCAAGGGGCAACTTGCCGGACCAGATGGCTGATCCGGTCGTGACGCCGAACCGGCCTTCCTCATCCTGAAAGCTGACCACCGAGATCGGGCGCTGGCTGGAGCGAGCCAGCTCCAACGCCGCGATTACGCCCAGCGCGCCATCCAGCCAACCGCCCTCGGGCTGGCTGTCTGAATGCGATCCCATCAATAGCGACGGCGCGGACGCCAGACCGAACAGGTTTCCGACCGGATCAAAATGCGGTTGCAGCCCGGCCTCCTGAAATCGGTCAGCCAGCCATCGCCGCGCCGCAATGTCCGCGTCTGAATATGCCGGGCGCACGACGCCTTTACCAACCCCCGCAGCTCCGAATTCCCGCAGCTTGTGCAGATCATCCAGAAACCTCTGCGCATTCACGGCCATTGCGCTGTCCTTTCTTGTCGCTTGCCGCAACTCTATCGCCGGGCCGTCCGCCCGCAAGCCCGGTTGCAGCCTGTCCCGGTTTTTTGACGGCAACCGGCCGAACACCTCTGGCCCCTGCGGGCAAGCTGCCCTAAGACTTCGGGCCAAGAGGGACCGACATGTCATACATCACATTGGTACGCCACGGGCAGGCCAACACCACCGCACGAGACGAAGACAGTTATGACAAGCTCAGCGAGCTTGGGCATCAGCAGGCGCGCTGGCTTGGGGCCCATCTGCGCGAGACCAAAGCCCATTATCCACGGGTGTTTTGCGGCACCCTGACCCGGCATGTGGAAACGGCGGCAAGCATGGGTCTGCCGGAACCCGTCCGCGATGCACGTCTGAATGAAATCGAGTATTTCACCCTTGCGCAACTGTTCGAGGAACAGCACGGCGTGACGATCCCGACGGACCGCGAAGGCTTCGTTCAGCACCTGCCGCTGACCTTCAAGGCCTGGGCCAACGGCGACATTCGGAACGCGCCCGAAACCTTCGAGCAGTTTGAAACCCGCGTCTCGGACGCTCTGCGTGAAATCCATGACGGCGACGGGCCGGCCATCGTGGTGACCTCGGGTGGGTTAATCTCGATGGTGGTGCGGCAGGCGATGGGGCTGGACATCCCGGCGATGGCGCGCGTGGCCCTTGCCATCATGAACACCTCATTGCATCGTCTGCACCCGATCGGAGCGGACCTGAGCCCGGTTCTGTTCAACGCGGTTCCGCATCTGGAAGCGCCGGACCGGCATTTCGCCCAGACCCACCTGTAACCGGATCGGAGGTCCCAGATGCAGATCTACTACGCACCCCGCACTATCTCGATCGCCGTCGTCATCGCGCTTGAGGAAGCTGGTCTGGACTATGAGGCGATCAAGCTCGACTTCGCAGCGGGCGAGCAGACGACGGCAGCCTACAAGCAGATCAACCCCAAGGGTCGCGTTCCCGCTCTGGTGGTCGATGGTGGCATTCTGACGGAAACCGGCGCTCTGCTTGAATACATCGCAGCCAAGGCCCCGAAGGCCGGGCCTGTTCCGGACAATCCGGTCCTGGCCGCGCGGATGCGCGAGGTGATGTACTACCTGGCCTCGACCATGCATGTGAACCATGCGCACAAGATGCGCGGTCATCGTTGGGCGGATCAGGAGTCCAGCTGGCAGGACATGAAAGGCAAGGTGGCCCAAACGATGACCGAGTCCTGCGCTTACATCTCGTCAAACGGGCTGCGCGGCCCGTTTGTTTTGGGCAAGGCATTATCGCTGGCCGACGCCTATCTCTACGTGGTTTGCAGCTGGTTGGAAGGTGACGGGGTCGATGTCACGGCCTTTCCCAAGATCCAGGCCTTCCGCGCGGCGATGGAGGCCCGACCCTCGGTTCAGGCGGTACGGGCCGCCGGAATGCTCTGACAAAAGGACATCGCATGACACATCTTTGGGTCCGGGCTGAACAACGCCCGAACGAGGAACGGGTGGGCCTGACGCCCGATGGCGCGGCGCAACTGATCGCCGCCGGCATCCGCGTGACGGTCGAGGAGAGCCATGTCCGCGCCATCCCGATCGACGGCTACCGCGCGGCGGGTTGCGAAATCGCGCCGGAGAACTCGTGGCCGGAGGCGCCGCTGGATGCGGTCATCTTCGGCCTCAAGGAACTGCCCGAGGACGGTACGCCCCTGCCGCATCGCCACATCATGTTCGGTCATGCTTTCAAGGGCCAGCATTCGGGCCGCAAGCTGCTGGAGCGCTTCAAGGTCGGCGGCGGCACGCTGTATGATCTGGAATACCTGGTCGATGAAAACGGGCGGCGGGTCGCGGCCTTCGGCTATTGGGCGGGCTACGCGGGCGCGGCGGTGACGCTCAAGACTTGGGCGGCGCAGCAGCGCGGCGAGATTTGCGGCCCCGTCGGCGTCTATCCCGGCAAGGACGCGCTGAACGCCGAACTTCTGGCCGAGTTGGACGCCACCGGCGCCCCCCGCCCCCGCGCCATCGTCATCGGCGCGCTGGGAAGGGTCGGCACCGGCGCGTCCGACCTGTGCGAGGCGATGGGGGTCGAGGTGACCAAGTGGGACATGGCCGAAACCGCCGATGGCGGGCCGTTCCCGGAAATCCTAGAAAACGACATCTTCCTCAACTGCATCTTCGCGCGCCCCGGCACCCCGGTCTTCGTCCCGCGGGAGGCGCTGAATGCCCCGCGCAAGCTGACCGCCATCGGCGACGTGGCCTGCGACCCCGACAGCGACTACAACCCGGTGCCGGTCTATGACCGCGCCACAACCTGGGAAGAACCCGCCCTGCGCGTGGCCACCGACCCGGTGCTGGACGTGATGGCCATCGACAACCTGCCCTCAATGCTGCCGGTCGAAAGCTCGGAAGACTACGCCGCGCAACTTCTGCCCTCGTTGCTGACCCTGACAGACCTGACCTCGGGCGTTTGGGCGCGGGCCGAGGACACCTTCAAATCCCATATCGAAAGGATCTGAGCCATGACGATTCACTGGTGTGGCACCGGCCTGTCGGCCATCCCCGGCCTGCGCCGCCTGATCGAGGCCGGCCACAAGGTCACCGTCTGGAACCGGACCGTCGACAAGGCCCGCGCCGAGGTCGGCGACCTGACCGACGACATCCGGGCCTTCGACATTGATGCTCTGAGCGCGGTGCTGGAAAAGGGCGACGTGATCGTCTCGATGCTGCCGGGCGACTGGCACGTGCCGCTGGCAGAACTGGCGATCGCGAAGGGCGCGCATTTCGTCTCGTCCTCGTATATCGCGCCCGAGATGCGCGCGCTGGACGACAAGGCCCGCGAAGCCGGCGTCGCGCTGGTCAACGAGGTCGGGCTGGACCCCGGCATCGACCACCTGATGGCCCATGCGCTGGTCGATGACTACCGCGCGTCCGACGCCTTCGACCCGGAAAACCACCTCAGCTTCATTTCCTATTGCGGCGGCATCCCCAAGAACCCCAACCCGTTCCGCTACAAGTTCAGCTGGTCGCCCCTGGGCGTGCTCAAGGCGCTGCGCTCGCCCTCGCGGTCGATCCGCGACTATGCCCCGCTGGACGTGGCCCGGCCCTGGGACGCGATCAGCACCTATGTCGCGCCGCTGCCCACGCCCGAAAGCTTCGAGGTCTATCCCAACCGCGACTCGATCCCCTTCATGCAGCAGTACCATTTCGAGGAGCACTGGCCGGTCAAGGAATTCGTCCGCGGCACTCTGCGGCTGAACGGCTGGTCGGATGCGTGGTCGGACGTGTTCCGCGAAATCGAAACGCTGGAAGGCCCCGAGGGCGATGCCCGGCTCAAGGAAATGTCCGACCAGTTCTGGGCCGAGAACGCCTATGAGGAGGGCGAGCCCGACCGCGTCGTGCTCTGCGTCGGCCTGAAGGCCGAGAAGGACGGCATACCGGTCTGGCACAAGACCTATGTGATGGACGCCTGGGGCGACGCACGCGGCAGCGCGATGGCGCGTTTGGTGTCGATCCCGGTCTCGCTGGCGGTCGAAGCGGTGCTGAACCGCGCCATTCCCGCCGGTGTCCATGCCGCGCCCAGCGATCCGAAACTGGTTCAGGGGTGGATGGCCGAGATCGACAAACTGGCACAGCACCTACAGGTGGTCGACCACCTGGCCTGACCCAACCAAAAAGCCATTCCGGACGCACCGGAATGGCTTTTTTCTGGTGTTTTCACCAACCGTTGGATTGGCGCCTGTGGTTCAGATGTAGCGCTCGATCGTTTCCTCAAGATCGCTGCGGTTGATGCCAAGCTCGGACAGCTGCCGGTCATCCAGACCACTCAAATGTTGCGCCGCGCGTACGATGTCATCCTTGACCGCCCGGATGCGCATGGCGCGGTCGAACAGAAGCAGCGCGCTGGCGGATGGGCAGGGTTGTTGAGTCGGTTGCATTGTGTCGAGCATCGGCTGTTTCCTCCCAGTTTGGCCGGTGTCCTGTTGGGGCGCGGCCCCGGTTACTGCGTCAACGCGGCCCGCTGATAGACGCTCTGATAGGCCGTTTGGGGGATGTCTGAGCGGGTGATGCCGATATCGTGGAGCTGCTGGTCGCTCAGGCGTTCGAGGTCACGGACCGTCTTCGCAAAGATCTGCTTCCGAAACCGTTCGGTCTTGGCCTCGGCGTATTTTGCAAAAAGGTCATGAAACAGGCTGTGGTTCGACTGTGTGGTTTGTGCGGTTGCCATTGGTTTGTCCTCCTGAAATCCGAACTGCATTGCAGTACTGTCATCAGATAAAAGGACGCCGCGTTAACGGTTCCGGACCAACGGATTAAGCTTTGTTAACCTTACGTCAGGGTTGGCGGGGTCACTGACCGGATGGCAGGGCCAATCGGATGGCGAAGGCGGTGGCGGGGTCGATCTGCGGGTCAGCCAGAAGCGCCCGCAGCGCAGGGGCAAGCTTATCATCCCCCCAATCGCGCGTGGCCAGGGCGATCTGCCCGGCCGTGCTTTGGTCGTGCGCAATCTCGCCGGCAAAGATATCCAGGATCTTCCCGCGGTGTTCCGGCATCGCATCGCCGCCGTCGATCAGCGCCGCGATGATCGCCTGGCGATCCTTTGGAGAAAGCGGGCTGGCGGTCAGAGCCTCCTGGATCGTATTCAGGGCTTGGTCGCCGTCGATTTCGATACCGGCAAGCGCCCATTCGCGCAGGTTGAACCCTCCGGTGGCGACCGCCTTTGGATAGACCGTGCGCACCGCCTCTGCCGCGGCCGGATCAGATTGCAGGCCCAGCAGCCGGATCGTTGCCGGGGCATAGGCTACGCGATTCAGGCTCCGCAAATCGCGCAGAAGATCCGGGGTTGCAGCAGCGTCGCGCAGGCCGCGCGCAGACGCATAGGGTGCCCGGTGGAGTTCAATGAGAGCGGTGTTCCGCAACAACCGGTCTCCGGAATTCAGATAGGCCGCGAAAAACGCGGCGCGCTCGGCGGATCGGGATCCGTCCAACCGCCAGCCTTGGCCTTGCGCCTGTACCTCGGCAACAAAATTGGCCCGCTGCGGCGTCATCAGAAATCCCTTGGTCCAGGACTGATCAAAGGCGCGCCCGGCCTTGTCCCGGCGGCCTGGGCCATAGATCATCAGGAACACCCGGTCAGGATCGGCGCGCAGGGCATTCCGGGTGCTGCTGTCCACCAGAAACGGTATCTGGGGGAGGTCTGCAACCTCGTCCCAACTGCCTTTCAGCAACCCGACGGGTGCATAGCGGAACGGGTCGTCGGGCGCGGGCGCGGCCAGAACGATGACCGAAGCAGACAACAACCGGTCGGCCAGAGAGTTTTCGGGAAGTGCCAGACAAACGGTGCAGGCCAGCGCCGGACGCTGCGGCCACGCCGGAACGGCCATAAGGGCCAACACCAATATCGTCTTCAACATACGCGGCATCTGGCGCCCCTGCTGTGGACCGGGCGCTGTGCAATACACGGCGCCCTCTGCCCCGGAGCATAGCGCAGAAACACCGTGCGGGCGACCAAGTCTACATCAGGTCGTTCTCGACATCTTCGGCCGAGATGCCCAGCGCGTCCAACCCGTTCTCAAGGTGATCCGACAGATGCGGCGTGCCGATCAGGTAATCGGCACATGGCGTCGAGGCCTCGGCCTTGGCCGTAGCGATCGCCTCGCTGAGGTCGTCCGGGAAAAAGCTTTCACGTCCAATCCACATGATCGCCACCAACTCGGCTTGCTCGTCCTCGTCCATGCGATCGATAAAAGCCCGCAGCTCGCCCTCGGCGCGATCCAGCTCGCGGCCCATCATGGCGACCTGGGCGACTTTGGTTGGCGAGATTTCCAGCATTGGTTTCAACTCCTCTGTCCGCAATTGGAGTCCATCTCAACCATTGCATCGCGCCTGCGTCCTTGATCTTGCGCAAACTGCAGATCGTCACTCGCGTGGGCGCGAGACGGGGTGAGATGGCACCGGCGCGGTGCGGAACGGTCGGAAGGTGGCCTTCTTGATCCACAGTTTCAGCGCCTGCCAGTGGATCAATGCAACCGCCCGCCGCGCGCCAAACGGGCGTCGCAGCAGCGAACGAAGGATCGCGCCATTGGTGAGAGGTTGCCGGACGCCCGTGAGCGTAGCAATCAAACCGCCCCCGTCGCAGCCGTAGTCGATCCAAACCCCGACCCGGTCCGGGCGCAGGTCGAACCGGAAAGTGTAGGTGCCCTCGATCTTTTGAAACGGCGAGACATGCATCACTTTGGTCGCGCAAATCCGATCAGAAGGATCGATCACGTCAAACCCCGGCTTGTGGCAGACATAGCTGTGCCGCGTTCCATGAGTGTTGGTGACCTCGGCCACCACGGCAAACAGTGCGCCTGCGTCATTCAGGCAAAACCAGAAGCTGACCGGGTTGAATACGTGGCCCAGCACCCGGGGTTGGGTCAGCAACAGAACCTGCGCGGGTTGGGGGATTTGCATCGCCCGCAGACTGTCGCGGAGCCAAGGGGCACCCCGACCAACACCGGGCTCCCCTCCGTGATCGCGAGTCCGCCAGCCGGTGAGGTTGGGTTTGTCCACCGAAAACAACGCGGGCGTTTCCGATGCCTGTTCGGGATCCAGCAGGATGTAGTCGACCGAGTAGCGAAAGGCGTTCTCGATCGCACCTTTCCTTCCGTGAAAGGTATGGGCCGGAACGAAGTCGATTTCTGGCATGGTCGGACTGATCTTTTCTAGCGGTCAACATTCTGGATCGGCTGGGTTTTTCAGCGATTATCCATGATCATGATACGAAAAAAACGCGCGACCGGATCAAAAATCTCGGTCAGGCGTGATCCGACTTGGGTGCGGCAGCGTAATACAGTTATGTTTACCGAGATGGACACCGTTGTTCAGGACGATGTCGCGACCGCCCCGGCGGCGCGGCCGGCTGGGCACGGAAAGAAACGAACCAAGGGATCGTCGGTGAACGGCACGAAGAATAATGGCGCGGCAAGATGCGAGTGGGTGTCCCACGTCCAACGCATCCGGCAGTCGCAGGATCAGGCGGCGTTTGCCGAGCTGTTCCAGCACTTTGCCCCTCGGGTCAAAGCGTTCCTGATCCGGTCGGGATCGGACGCGACGTTGGCCGAGGAGTGCGCGCAGGAAGTCATGGCCACGTTGTGGCACAAGGCGCATCTGTTTGATCCGTCACGGGCTACCGTGGCGACATGGGTCTTTACGATCGCGCGGAACAAACGCATCGACGCCATTCGCAAACAGCGGCGTCCTGAACCGGAAGAACTGACATGGGGTCCCGAAGCGGAACCCGAACAGGAAGACGTAATCGCGCTGCAACAGGAAACGGCGCAACTGAAGACGGCCATGCTGCAATTGCCCGAGGCACAGCGGGAACTGATAGAGAAGGCATATTTTGGTGACCTGAGCCATCGCGAGATCGCCTCGCAGACCGGCCTTCCGTTGGGCACCATCAAATCGAGAATACGGCTGGCGCTGGACCGCTTGCGCCACGCGATGAACTGAGATGATAGAGATGAGCAACGAGATCAAACATCACCTGACGGACGACCTGCTGATGGCCTACGCCTCGGGCACACTGCCCGAAGCGTTCGACCTGATGGTCGCGACCCACCTGTCCCTGTGCGACCATTGTCGCGCCCGCGCCGAGAGTTACGACGCGGTGGGCGGACACATGCTTGAGGACCAGGTCGAAGCCGCGCCTTTGTCCGCGGATGCCCTGTCGTCGACAATGGCTCTGATCGCGCAGGGTGCGCCGACCCCAAAGCCCGCGCGCGCGGAATGCGACGTGCTGCCGGCCCCGTTGCAGGATTACGTCGGCGGTGACGTGAACAGCATCCGCTGGAAACCGATTGGCATGGGCGTCAAGCAGGCCATTCTGCCAACCTCGCGCGATGCCACGGCGCGCCTGTTGTTCATTCCGGCCGGTGCCGCAGTACCGGACCACGGCCACAAGGGCATGGAACTGACCATGGTTCTGCAAGGCGCATTTTCCGACGAGGTGGATCATTTCGCCCGCGGCGATGTCGAGATTGCAGATGAGGACCTGGAACATACGCCCGTGGCCGACATGTCCGAGGATTGCATCTGCCTGGCGGTGACCGACGCTCCGCTGAAGTTCAACAGCCTGATCCCACGGTTGGTGCAGCCCTTCTTGCGAATCTGAACAGTCCCTCGGGTGTGCTAGGCTTGGAGCCGGGAATCACCGTGAGGATATGCAGAATGTTGAAACAAGCTCTGGCAGCTCTGTTCATTGCCGTTGTGGCCGTGCCGGCCTTGGCCCAAAGGACGGCCGAGGTGAAGTTCCAAGCTGGAAACTTCGGCACCATGGTTAACGGCACCATCACGGGTAATGAATATTTCGATTACGTGCTGGGCGCGAAAGGCGGGCAGGAATTGTTTGCCGAGCTTCAGGTCAGCGATACCAACGGCAGCGGCGTAGTCTATTTCAACATCCTGCCGCCGGGCAGCGACGGGGTCGCGATCTACAACGGCTCGATCGACGGCAACACAGCCCGCATCACCCTGCCCGAGGACGGGGATTATACCATCCGCGTCTACTTGATGGGCAATGACCGGGATACCGGCAAGACCGCCGGCTACAATCTGGACCTGTCCATCCAGTAGACCTCAGCCCTCGGACTTGCCCAACGGCACCACGTTGGCGCGGTCCTCGGGGGCCAGTTCCTCGAAATCGAAATTGTCCAGCCGCTGCGCCCGCCTGCCGGCCTTTTCGGCGCTGATCTTGATTTCCGAGATATCCTTGGCCGCCTGCCCGAAATGCCGGTCGAGATTGGCCACCCGGTCACCCAGACGCTCCACATCCTTGTGCAGCAGGCCCAGTTCCTTGCGGATCGCGCCCGCCTGTTCGCGCATCCGCGCGTCCTTGAGGATGGCCCGCATCGTGTTCAGCGTGGCCATGCAGGTGGTCGGCGAGACGATCCAGACCCGTTTCGAGAAACTCTCCTGCACCAGTTCTGGGAACTTGGCGTGCAGTTCGGCATAGACCGCCTCGGAGGGCAGGAACATCAGCGCCCCGTCAGCGGTTTCACCGTCCAGGATGTATTTCGTCGAGATGTCGGTGATGTGCTTGCGCACCGTGCTGCGAAACATCTGCACCGCCGCCTTCAACTCCATGTCACTGCCCGCGCCCACCAGCGCCTCATAGGCTTCCAGCGGGAACTTGCTGTCGATCACGATGGGCCCCGGCGGGTTGGGCAGGCGGATCAGGCAGTCGGCGCGTCTGCCGTTCGACAGGGTCGCCTGCAGCACATAGCTGTCCGAGGGCAGCGCCTTGGACACGATGTCGTTCAACTGGATCTCGCCGAAGGCGCCGCGGGTCTGCTTGTTCGACAGGATGTCCTGCAGCGACAGCACGTCGCCCGAAAGCTTGGTGATGTTGTCCTGCGCCTTGTCGATGGCGGCCAGCCGTTCCTGCAACTGGGTCAGCGAGGTCGCGGTCTGTTTCGAAGACCCATGCAGGGTTTCCTTCATCCGCTCCTGCATCTCGGCCAGCGCGCGGGCGGATTTCATGGCGTTGTCGGCCAGCCGGTCGTTCATGTGCTGCTGCACCGCCGACAGCCGCGCCTCGACCGTCTGGATCACCTGCACCTGCGCATTGGCCTGCGTGTCCGAGACATGCTGCAACCCGCCGCGCAATTGCTCCTGCCCCTGCCCCAACTGCTGCACATGCTGGCCCAGATAGGCCAGCTGCTGCGCCAGCGGCTCGGCCATCCGGGCCGAGCGGTTGGCCGCGCGCAGGGCCAGAAACAGCAGGACGAGGATCAACAGAACCACGCCCGCCCCGATCAGGGCGGCCATCACCATGGGGTCTTCCAGCGAATATCGGGTGCCTGCAATCTCGATCATCTCAACCTGTGCGTTCTTGTTTTGTTTCTTCTTTTCTACCGCCGATCGGCGGCCGGATCAACTGCGGCCGAACAACCGTTCGATATCGCTCAGCTTCAGCTCAACGTAAGTCGGCCGCCCGTGGTTGCACTGGCCGGAATGGGGCGTGGCCTCCATCTCGCGCAGCAGGGCGTTCATCTCTTCGGCGCGCATCCGGCGGCCCGAGCGGACCGAGCCATGGCAGGCCACCCGGCTGAGGATCGCCTCGATCCGCGCCTGCACCGTCTGGCTTTCGCCCTGATCGGCCAGCTCGTCCAGAATGTCGAGGATCATCGCCCGCGCGCTGACCTCGCCCAGAATGGCTGGGGTCTCGCGCACCGCCACCGCGCCGCCGCCGAAGGGCTCGATGGTCAGGCCCAGGCGCGACAGGTCGTTGGCCACCGCGAGCAGGCGGGCGCAGTCGCCCTCGGACAGTTCGACGATCTCGGGGATCAGCAGCGCCTGCGCGGCCACGCCGTTCTCGGCCATCTGTGTCTTGAGTTTCTCATAGACCAGCCGTTCATGCGCGGCGTGCTGGTCCACGATCACCATGCCGTCGGCGGTCTGGGCGATGATGTAGTTTTCATGCACCTGCCCGCGCGCGGCCCCCAGGGGTAGGTGCTCGGGCGGGGTCTGGTCGGGCTGCTCGGCTTCGGCCACGGGCTCGACCACGCTGCCGCTGTAGGCATTGGCCAGATCGGCAAAGCCGGGCGCCTGCGCCTGATAGGCCATGGCCCGCGCCGCGGGCGAGGGCCGGTCCATCTGATAGACCCGCGCGGGTATCGCGGGGGCCGGCTCGGGCCGCATCGCACCCAGCGTTGCGTTGGCCACGGTGGTCGAGGCGCGGTGCCCCGCCTCGGCCAGCGCGTGCCGCAGGCTCGAGACGATCAGCCCGCGCGCCACGCCGGGATCGCGAAACCGCACCTCGGATTTCGCGGGGTGCACGTTCACGTCCACCAAGGTGGGCTCGCAGTCGATGAACAGCGCCGCCGCCGGGTGCCGGTCGCGGCTGAGGAAATCGAAATAGGCCGCGCGCAGGGCGCCGGTCAGCATCTTGTCGCGCACCGGTCGGCCGTTGACGAACAGGAACTGCGCCACTGCGGCGCCGCGCGAATAGGTCGGCAACGCGGCATATCCGTACAGCCGGATCCCCTCGCGGGTGGCGTCGATCCGCAAGGCATTCTCGGCAAACTCGCGCCCCAGGATGCGGGCCAGCCGGGCGTGCAGCGCGTCGAACAGGTCTCCGTTCTCGCGGTCGGCGCGGAACACCACGCGCCCCTCGCCCCCACCCGAGACATCGCGCAGGGTGAAGGTGATGGAGGGTTCTGCCATGGCCAGCCGCTTGACCGTGTCCGAGATCGCCTGAGCCTCGGCCCGGTCGGTGCGCATGAATTTCAGCCGCGCGGGCGTGGCATAGAACAGGTCGCGCAGCTCGACTACGGTGCCGGCGCGCAGGGCGGCGGGCTTCACCGGTTCCATCTTGCCGCCGGCCACGCGGATCTGGGCCGCCTCGGCCCCCGGCGCGCGGCTGGTGATGGTTAGACGCCCCACCGCGCCCAGCGAGGGCAACGCCTCGCCCCGGAACCCGAAGGTGTGGATGTTGAGCAGGTCCGACCCGTCGATCTTGGAGGTCGCGTGGCGCGACAGGGCCAGCGGCAGATCCTCGGGCGCGATACCGCATCCATCGTCGGTGACGCGAATCAAGGTCTTGCCGCCATCGGCGATGTCGATGGCGATCCGGGTCGCGCCGGCGTCGATCGCGTTCTCCACCAGTTCCTTGACGGCGGAAGCGGGGCGTTCGACCACTTCACCGGCGGCGATGCGGTTGATCGCGGCCTCGTCGAGTTGCCGGATTACCGGGCGATTTTCGCTGATATTGGGGTTTGCCTGCGCCATACCGCTAGACGTAGCACAATCGCACGCGATTCTGCCACCGGTTTACGCTGCTTTGGTATAGGGGGTCGGATCGCCCGGCCAATCGAGATGCACAACCCGAATTGGTTGCCATAAGTTTCACGATTGCCCGAACGATCCGTGGTGAGTGGAGGTCATTAACGATGTAATGGCGCGGTGTCTAACACGGTGCGTTGGACAAATCTGCTTAAGGTTCGCTTGCCCCGTTTGGTGGGCAAAGTTTGGCCGATCACCGACCGGACCGGGTGGCGGGAACACGCCGGATCAGCCCGGACCCGGCGCTGCTGCGCGCATCCGGCAGGGGCCAAACACGGCCGCGAAAGCCAGAATCAGGCCGGACATGGTGGCAATCATCCCGGCCGCACTGACGGCGTCCGACCCGCCCAACCACAGCGGGCCATATCCAGCCAGGATATAGCCGGACACGGCGGATAGGATGGCGAAGACAACACTCCAGGCAATCTGGGTCTCAAGCCGGTCGGTCATCATCCGGGCGGCGGCCGGCGGGCAGATGAACATTGCGATCACGATGATCGAGCCGACGGCATCAAACGCGGCCACGGCTGCAATCGCCGCCGCAATCACCAGCGCCATTCCCAGCGCCCCGGTTCGAATTCCGATCGTCCGGGCAAAGCCTTCGTCGAAGGTCGAGATCTTGAGCGGCCGCCAGAACAGCCAGACGAACAGGCTGACACCCACCAGGGTCAGGGCGATCCGAGCAAGCTCGGGTGGCAGGCCGGCCAGCGCGACCGGATCCAGCAGCGAGGACCAGCCGGTCGCGTCAAGCCAGATCAGGCTTTCCAGGCTGCCATAGAGTGCGTGTTCGACATCCAGATGAACGTTCGAGGTGTCGGTCTGCTCCAACAGCAGCACCCCTCCGGCGAACATGGTGGTGAACACGACGCCCATTGCGGCGCCCGGTTCGATCTGGCCCAGCCTCCGGATGGTCTCGATCAGCACAACGGCGACAACCGCCGCGCCCGCGGCGCCCAGCATCATCGGCCAGGTCGAGATCGCGCCGGTGACAAGAAAGGCCACGACGATCCCGGGCAGAACCACATGGCTGATGGCGTCGCCGATCAGTGCCTGTTTGCGGAGAACAAGGAAATTTCCTGGCAAGGCGCAGGCGATGGCCGCGAAGGTCCCGATCAGCAGCGGCGTCAGGGACAAGGGAACGAATTCTTCACCGCTCATGGGCGAACCTCCCGTGGTCTGCCGATGCGGCGGTCGATGTCGTCGATCTGGTCCCGGGTCAGAACCGTTTCGATGTCGCGTAACCCGTCATACAGGGCGGCGGCTGCCTCGTGCGCATTGTCGGCGCGTACGATTTCCCAGCGTTTCTCGTCGCGCAGCGCCTTGGCCGCCTGCGCTCTGCCGGCATCCGTAGCCACCCCGTCGGGCCGGGCAAGTCCGGCCTGACGCAGCAGGCGCAGTGTGTAGGGCTCATAGATGTTCTGGCCTTGTGCAAGCGCCAGCAACCCCTGTCGGATGTGAACCCGCCGCTGGAACCGCAGATGCCGCACGATTGCGGCCAATACGCCGCGCACCGGAGCCAGAAACAGCGATACGACAAAAAAGCCAAAGCTGAACAGGACGATGATCGGTCCGGTCGGCAAGTTGGGCGCCGAGGCGGACACCGCCGCACCCAGATAGCCCGACAACCCACCAATGACCCCCGACAACAGCACCACATGGTCGGACCGGTCCGACCAGAACCGCGCCGTGACGGCGGGTATGATCAGCAAAGCCACGATCAGGATCAATCCGACGATCTTCAGCCCGACAACCGTGACCGCCATGACAAGTCCCATCATCGCAAGGTCGATGCGATGCACTGGCAGCCCCAAGGCGGCCGCATATTCGGAATCGAACGCCACCATCATCATGGGGCGGCGGATGATCATGACGAGCAGCAGCGTTGCAGCGCCGCCGATCGCGATGATCAGAGCGTCAGACCACAGCATCCCGGCCGTCGACCCCAGCAAGAACCCCTCAAGCCCGGCCTGTCGGCCCACTCCCATGGTCTGGATGATTGTCAGCAGAACGATACCAAAGCCGAAGAAGACTGACAGGACCGCCCCGATCGCTGCGTCCTCGGCCAGACGGGTGCGGCGGATCAGCCAATTCATGCACAAAAGGCCCACGGCGGCCGAAATCGCGGAACCGGACAGCAGTCCGATCAGGTTTCGCCCGGTTCCGCCCAGCGCCACTAAAACCATAAAGGCGATGCAGACGCCCGGAAGCGTCGCGTGACTGATGGCGTCACTGACCAGCGCCCTCTTGCGCAGAAACAGAAAGGTGCCTGTCACGCCAGCCGAAAAACCAAGCAGCGTGGCCCCGATGGCAACCAAGGTGGCGTTGTACCCCAATTGCAGGGTCAGAGCGTCCCACAGCATGTGTCAGCCCGCAGTGCCCGAGATCTGGTTGATCTGGGCGGTGGCAAGCCGCCCCCCGTAGGCGGCCTGAAGAGCCTCGGCGGTAAAGGCCTGCTCGACCGGGCCCTCGGCGACCTTGCGGGTATTGATCAGGAACACGTGGTCGAAATAATCTGCGACCGTGGCAAGGTCATGGTGGACCACGACCACCGTTTTGCCGGCTTCCTTTAGGGATTTGAGGACCGAGATGATGGCTTTTTCGGTGGCGGCATCGACCCCGGCAAACGGTTCATCCAGCAGGTACAGATCGGCATCCTGAGCAAGTGCGCGCGCCAGGAACACCCGTTGCTGCTGACCACCCGAAAGCTGGCCGATCTGGCGGTCCGCAAACTCATGCATCCCGACCCGATGCAGACACTCCATCGCGTGGGCCATGTGTCGCATCCGGACCCGGCCCAGCAAGCCCAGTTCCCGTGACAGGCCCATCAGGGCCACGTCGATGACCCGCGTCGGGAAATCCCAATCGACGCTGGCGCGCTGCGGCACATAGGCGATTCGGGCCCGCTGCCGGTCCAACGCCTTGCCGAACACCAGCACCTGGCCCGACAGCGGCTTGACGATACCCAGCGCCGCCTTGAGCAGCGTCGATTTGCCAGCGCCATTCGGTCCGATGATGGCCGTCATGGCCCCGGGTTGCACGGTCATGTCTACCGAGAAAATGGCCGGCTTCTGACCGTAGGATACGGTCATCCCCCGGATCACAAGCGGGCTGTCCTGCACCGTCAGGTCCCCGTTTGATGACGATTTTCCAGCCGCAAGCTCCAACATGGTCAGAGCCCCGCCGACAGCTTGCCGGACATGCCGCGTTCGGGCACATCCGCACCCAGGCCCCGCGCGATAACCGTGATGTTGTGATCCAGCATCCCGATATAGGTGCCCTCATAGGTGCCCGGCTCGCCCATGGCGTCCGAATACAACTCACCCCCGACCGAGACGGTATGACCCTTCGCCGACGCACCCTCGATCAACGCCCGCATCGACCGATCCGAGACCGAGCTTTCAACGAAGACGGCGGTCAGGTCGCGCGCGACCAAAGTGTTGACCAATTCTCCGATCCGGTTCAGCCCCGCCTCGGACTGGGTCGAGATACCCTGGATCCCCAACACTTCGAACCCGAATTCCTCGCCGAAATAGGCAAAGGCGTCATGGGCGGTGACCAGCACCCGGTTGTCTTCGGGCACCTGGGCCAGCACCTTTCTCCCATAGGCGTCCAACTGGTCGATTTCGGCCAGAAAACGCTGGGCGTTGGCGGCGAAATAAGCGGCGGAGTCCGGCCGCACGTCGGTCAGCGCCTTTTGCACCTCGACCACGACGTCTTTCCACAAAACCGGGCTCATCCACACATGCGGATCGTATTTGTCGGCATAGTCGGCATGCGCACGCAGTTTCGACTTGTCGATGGCATCCGCCACGGCAACGACTTTGCGTTTGCGCCCAAGGTCGTGGAAGAAGTCTTCCATCTGCGCCTCAAGATACAAGCCGTGCCACAAAACCAGGTCGGCCCTTGTCGCGGCAACGATATCGCTGCGGGTCTGGCGATAGCCGTGCGGGTCGACTCCGGGCCCCATCAGCCCTTTGACTTCGACCTGATCACCGCCGACCTGCTGCACGGCGTCCGCAATCATTCCGGTCGTCGCCACGACCTTCAGCGGCGCCTCGGCCCACGCCGCCAAGGGCAGCGCGGCACCAAGAGCAAGGGCAAAAAGAAAACTGCGGCGAATCATATGTGACCTCGTTCCGAGTACCAGTTGAGAATGAATATGCGAACCATTCGCAACTAAGTCAACCATGTTGCGAATTACTCGCAAGAAAAAGCCGGATTTGTCCATTTGGTCAAAAAAATGGCCAAAGGCGTCCAGTTTGCCTTTCCTTTGGCCGTTTCCCGTGCGATTTTGGCGCAAACCTCCCAAAGGACGTGACAATGGATACGCAGAGCTCAGAAAGCCCCGTGCGCACCGCGCATCTGCCGCAAGTGACCGAGCCCCGAAACCCCGGCATGGATCTGGACCTCGACTGGGTGCGCGCCGTGCAGGCCAACACCTCGGCCATCGAGCGCCGGGCCGCGACCCTGCCCGGACGCCGGTCGGTCAAGAAAGAGCATCAGGCCGGCTGGCTGCTGAAGGCGATCACCATGATCGACCTGACCACCCTGTCGGGCGATGACACCGAGGGCCGCGTGCGCCGCCTGTGCGCTAAGGCCCGCCAGCCCGTGTCACCCGCCCTGCTGAGGGCGCTTGACATGCCGCCGATTACCACCGGCGCGGTCTGCGTCTATCACGACATGATCGAAACGGCGGTGGATGCGCTGACAGGCACCGGCATTCCGGTCGCGGCCGTATCCACCGGGTTTCCGGCGGGCCTGTCGCCCTTTCACCTGCGCGTGGCCGAGATTGAGGAGAGCGTGAAGGCCGGGGCCGAGGAGATCGACATCGTGATCTCGCGCCGCCATGTGCTGCAGGACAACTGGCAGGCGCTGTATGACGAGATGAAGGCGTTCCGCGCAGCCTGCGGCGAGGCGCATGTAAAGGCCATCCTCGCCACCGGCGAGCTGGGCAGCCTGCGCAACGTGGCGCGTGCCTCGCTGATCTGCATGATGGCGGGGGCCGATTTCATCAAAACCTCGACCGGCAAGGAAAGCGTCAACGCCACCCTGCCCGTGTCGCTGGTCATGATCCGCGCGATCCGTGACTACTATGACCGCACCGGCTATCGCGTGGGCTACAAGCCCGCCGGCGGGATTTCCAAGGCCAAGGATGCGCTGGTCTACCTGTCGCTGATCAAGGACGAGCTGGGCGACCGCTGGCTGCAACCCGACCTGTTCCGGTTCGGCGCGTCGTCCCTGCTGGGCGATATCGAGCGGCAGTTGGAACATTTCGTCACCGGGGCATACTCGGCCGGTTACCGGCACCCGATGGGCTGAGGACAGGAACAATGACAGTCAAAGAGATTTTCGAGACCATGGAATACGGACCCGCCCCGGAAAGTGCCGCCGAGGCCCTGGCATGGCTGGTCGATCAGGGCGACAAGTTCGGCCATTTCATCGACGGCGCCTTTACCAAGCCCGGCAAAGGGTTTGAAAGCCGCAACCCGGCCACGGGCGAGGTTCTGGCCAAGCTGACCCAGGCCACGCAGGCCGATGTGGACGCCGCCGTGGCCGCCGCCCGCAAGGCGCAGCCCAAATGGGAAAAGCTGGGCGGCCCCGCCCGCGCCCGATACCTCTATGCGATCGCGCGGCTGATCCAGAAACACGCCCGCCTGTTCGCGGTGCTGGAGACGCTCGACAACGGCAAGCCGATCCGGGAATCGCGCGACATCGACATTCCTCTGGTGCAGCGGCATTTCTACTATCACGCGGGTATGGCCCAGCTGATGGAAACCGAGCTGCCCGACGCACAGGCGCTGGGGGTCTGCGGCCAGATCATCCCGTGGAACTTCCCGCTGCTGATGCTGGCGTGGAAGGTGGCCCCGGCGCTGGCCATGGGCAACACGGTGGTGTTGAAGCCTGCCGAATACACTTCGCTGACGGCGCTGCTGTTTGCCGATATCTGCATGCAGGCCGGTCTGCCCAAGGGCGTGGTCAACATCGTCACCGGCGACGGCGCGGTGGGCGAGATGATCGTGAAGGCAGACGTGGACAAGATCGCCTTTACCGGCTCGACGATCGTGGGGCGCCGCATCCGCGAGGCCACCGCCGGGTCGGGCAAGGCCCTCACGCTCGAGCTGGGCGGCAAGTCGCCCTACATCGTCTTTGACGATGCCGACATCGACAGTGCCATCGAAGGTCTGGTCGATGCGATCTGGTTCAACCAGGGCCAGGTCTGCTGCGCGGGCTCGCGCCTGTTGGTGCAGGAGGGCATCGCCGAGCGGTTCTATGCCAAGCTGCGCGCCCGCATGGACACGCTGCGCATCGGCAACCCGCTGGACAAATGCATCGACGTGGGCGCCGTGGTGGACCCGGTGCAGCTGCAGACCATCAAGTCGATGGTCGAGGGCAACGCGGTAGGCCAGGTTTACCAACCCGCCTGTGAGTTGCCCGCGAACGGCTGCTACTACCCGCCAACGCTGATCACCGGACTCGAGACCTCGGACCCGCTGATGCAGGAGGAGATATTCGGTCCGGTTCTGGTCTCATCAACCTTCCGCACCCCGGCCGAGGCGGTCGAGCTGGCCAACAACACCCGTTACGGGCTGGCGGCCACGGTCTGGACCGAGAACGTCAACCTTGCGCTGGACATCGCACCCAAGCTGGTCGCGGGCGTGGTCTGGGTCAATGCCACCAACCTGTTCGACGCGGCCGCGGGCTTTGGCGGCGTGCGCGAAAGCGGCTTTGGCCGTGAAGGCGGCTGGGAAGGGCTGAGCGCCTATTCCAAGCCCAAGGGCAAAGCCAAGCCGCTGGCCAAGATCGAACCTATTGTGGGCGAAGGCGGCCCAGTCGATCCGGTCGACCGCACGGCCAAACTGTATGTCGGCGGCAAGCAGGCGCGGCCCGATGGCGGCTATTCCCGCGCGGTCTGGGGCAAGGCGGGGCTGCTGGGCCATGTGGGTCTAGCCAACCGCAAGGACGTGCGCAACGCGGTCGAGGCCGCGGCCGGCGCGGCGGGCTGGTCGAAAACCACCGGCCATCTGCGGGCGCAGATCCTGTATTACATCGGTGAGAACCTCTCGGCCCGCGCCGATGAGTTCGCGCATCGCATCGACGCGATGACCGGCCGCAAGGACGGTACGAAAGAGGTCGACGCCGCAATCCAGCGCCTGTTCACCGCAGCCGCCTGGGCCGACAAGTATGACGGCCAGGTGCATGGCGTTCCGATCCGGGGCGTGGCGATTGCGATGAAGGAACCGGTGGGCGTGATCGGCGCGCTTTGCGCTGACGAAGCGCCGCTGCTGGGTCTGGTCTCGGCCATGGCCCCGGCGATCGCGATGGGCAACCGGGTGGTTCTGGTGGCGTCCGAGCCCTATCCGCTGGCGGCGACCGATTTCTATCAGGTACTGGACACCTCGGACGTGCCCGCAGGCGTGGTCAACATCCTGACCGGCAGTCATGAGGAACTGGCCAAACCGCTGGCCTCGCATCTGAACGTGGATGCGGTCTGGTCCTTCTCGTCGTCGGACCTGTCAGCACAGATCGAGGTCGTCTCGGCCGGGAACCTGAAACGGACCTGGGTCAATAACGCGACGGCATTCGATTGGGGCATGGACCACACCCGCCGCTTCCTGCAGGCTGCGACCGAGATCAAGAACATCTGGGTGCCCTACGGCGAGTAGGGCCCCTCCAAAGCGGGAGGCTCTACATGGACTTTGCAGGAAAGACGGTCATCGTCATCGGCGGGACCAGCGGTATCAATAGGGGCATCGCCGAGGCCTTCGCGGCCTCGGGCGCCAAACTGGCCGTGGCCAGCCGCTCGCAGGAGAAGGTGGACGACACCATCGCCGCGCTGAAGGCAGCCGGCGCGGCCGAGACCATCGGCGCGGCCTTCGACGTGCGTGATGCCGAGGCGGTCGCCGCGGGGCTGGAACAGTTCCACGCGGCGCTCGGTGATTTCGACGTGCTGGTTTCGGGGGCGGCGGGCAACTTCCCGGCGCTGATGGCGGAGATGTCGGTCAACGCCTTCCGCACCGTGGTCGAGATCGACCTGATGGGTACTGTGCATGTGCTGAAAGGCGCCTATCCCTATCTGAAACGGCCCGGCGGCAACATCATCAACATTTCGGCCCCGCAATCTTACCTGCCCTACGAGGGCCAGGCCCATGTCTGCGCGGCCAAGGCGGGGGTCGATCAGATCACCCGCACCCTGTCGATGGAATGGGGCGTGGAGGGCATCCGGGTGAACTCGGTGGTGCCGGGTTTCATCGAGGGCACCGAAGGCGCCAAGCGTCTGGCCCCAACCCCCGACGCGGGCGAGCAGCTGCGCCGAGACGTGCCGCTGGGCCGCTGGGGCACGCCTCAGGACGTGGCCAACGCCTGTCTGTTCCTGGCCTCGGACATGGCCAGCTATGTCAGCGGTACGGTTCTGGCCGTGGACGGGGCGCTGTATCAGCGCGGCTCGGGTCAGTTCGGCCAGATGATGGGGCAGATGCTGCGCAGCATGAAAAAGGGGTGATCCGCGTCCGACAGGCTTGGCCGGCCTTGCCGAACACAGGCAGGGCCGTGGCCGCTTGGCAAACCGCCGCTACTGCAACTGCAGGATATCCGGGATGCAGAGCTTTCTTTGTGCCGGCATCTGGTCTGCACCATCCGACCGCTTCAGCCTTTTCGGACCATCCTTGACTTTGACCTTGGGCTCAGCGAGCGCGCCCCTCAGGGTCACTGGCCACGGGCTGCGCGCAAGTGGCTCGCCAATCTTTCTTGGCTGGATGTTCAGGTCCAACACCTTGTCCGTCAGGTCGACAGCGCCAAAGACAACGACCTGAACATGATCTGTTTCCAGCGTCGTCTGTTTCGTCTCAATTTTTCCGTTGGAAATGCTGATCGGAGCGCGCAGGCACACGATTGGCGCCACTTTCTGTTTTTCCTTGGTAAATACCCACGGAAGAATACCCAGCCCGGCTAGATCCAGAAGCTGGGTTTCGATCGAACCGTCGCGCATTGAAACCGTGGCATTGCCACTCATGCTGCCGACGAATTGCTTGACGGTATCCGTGCCCCCCGTAACCGAGAAATCTGCGTACACCGTGCCGCTGGCGCCTTTCTTGAAGTTCAGGTTTTGCAGAAGGTCATCCAACTGCCATCCGCCCGCCTTTCCGGTCAGGGTCAGCAGATGCGCCTCATTCGAAAGATCCATTTGCCCGCTGACGTCGAAATGACCACCTCCGTATTCAAACTTCAGAGGTCCGGCCCGTAGCTCGTTTTCGTCCAGAGTCAGTTCGCTCTGCAGGCTGCTGATGCCCTTGGCACCCTCAATGTGACGCAGGTCTATGTCGACATCTACATTCACACCCGACAGCAAAATGGCCCGCCCGATGGGTTTGAGGGTCACATCCCTCAACGGACCTGTGTCACCGTCGCCTTGCTCGGCATCTTCCTGCTCCGGCGGTGAACCACCTATCTTGCGCAGTTGGGCGGCCGCCTGAACGATGGTCCGGATTTGATCGATTTTTATCAGATCGCTCTCGATCGACCCCTGCAGCACGGGATCGCTTGTTGCGTCATCAAGATCCGCCGCGATTTTCAAGACCGACTCGGAAACCTCGACATTGGCGTTGGCATTCCAATCGGTGCCTTCACTTACCAGGTCGATTTCAAGATGGGCCCGACCGGTGTCCACCGGCTCCAGCGACAAGGCCTTCAGAAGATCTGCGCCCGACGGAACATCCACGTCGATTGCCAGATCCAGATTCTCGAACTTGAGGACATTTTCTACGGTTCCGTGCACCTCCAGGCTCCAGACCTCGGTTTCGCTTGTCTGACCATCCAGATTGGTCAAAGCAAGCTGTTCGATGTTTCCGTTCAAATGAAAGTTTCCCGAAAACCTGCCCAGCTGGTCATCGGGGCCCAACAGTTCGGGCGAGATCAGACTGCTTGCCGGAATATCGATCAAACCTTCGGCGGATACGCCCTGCAACTGCAACGCATCCTCGACCGAACCGGTCAGAATGATAAAAGGATCGGCGGGGTTTCCGATCCTCAAATTGATGTTGCCCACGCTCAGGGCACCTTCGGGCGTTCTGGCAAGCTCGGAGAATTTGATCGGCGGCGGGCCCTCACCAGAGGTGTCCAGCGTGAAACCGTTCGTCTTGATGACCATCTGCCGTTGCGGGACCTGTCCCGGGACACTGTCGATGACCATATCCACGGCAATAAGCTTGAGGTCATACCGCGAGGCAGCCGGAGCCGGCTCGGCATCCTCAGGATACAGGCGAATGCGGGTCGTCAGAGAAACATCTTCCGGATTGCCCAATTTCCCGATTTGTCCGGTGACGGAAAGGCTTTGGCCACCATCCAGCTCGGCCAGAACAGACAGGTCATCAACCCGTGCGACGCCGTCTGCCAGTTTGAATGTTGCACCAACATTGCCCGAACCCTCCAACACGCGGTTGAGTTTCAAGACATCGAGCAGTTGACCCAACTGATCGACCTCGAGGGTCGCCTTGACCTGAAGGCCGGTCTCCACAGGAATCTGTTGGGCTTCGACCGAAATCTGATCAAAGTTCAATGCCACTTGGAACGGGTCCTGGGGCGGGAACGTGCCCTTCAAGTCAAAACTCTGACCGTTGAGCGACCCCGTTCCGACCGCCGAGGCAACACCGGTTTCGGCATCGCGCTGCAAAACCAGTTCTGGAAGCTGCAAGTCCAGTCCAATGCCGTTCAGGTCGTTCTGATAGAGTACGGTGACATCCTTCAGGTCGATCGTACGATCCGTCAGAATTCCGGCCAAAGGCTGGGTCGGACGTTCCGAAGTCTTGTCGGTTTCGGTCCCGGTGCGCGAAAAGGACTGCCAGTTGGTCACGCCTTCTTCGTCTGTGATCAGGTTCAGATGAACCCCAGACACTGAAAGATTGCTCACCGACAGCTTGCTGTTCCACAGGTCCCGTGCAGATACTTCGAACTCGATCTGATCGATCGCCGCCAGATCCGCCTCGGCCTTGGGCGTAGCGGGCAATACCAGTCCAGCTGCTGATACCTGCAACTGACGGCCAAGGCCCAAACGCACCTCATCCTCAATCAACACCTGCTGACCCAGCTTCTTTGAGATCAGGTTCTCAACGAAACTGGTCCGCACCGACGAGAACAAAGCGGAAGACAGAAACAGCCAAGCCGCGGCAAAAACCACAAGCGCGACCGCGCAACAGATCAAGACACCTTTGACAATTATTCGCACGTTTCCCCTCAGCGTCCCGATTCAGCATGTGATTACCCTAGAGCATTTATCCATCATGTTAATGGAATACATGTTTCGCGCGCCTTCTGAGGCCACGAGATTGCCGTTGCCCGGGCCAACTCACCCTTTGGATTCACACAATCATCCATTTACTGCTATATGTGAATTCTTTTGCGAATGAGGGCATGATGAATTCACTAACCAGAATAACGCGTGGGATAGGTGTCGCATTCAAGGACGGCAGAGTGAAGGGCATACTCGCCTTCACCGTCGGAATGATCCTTTGGGCGTCCGTGTTCTACCATTTTGTCGAGGGGTGGAGCTGGTTGGACTCCGTCTATTTTTCCGTAGTGACGATCTCGACCGTGGGTTTTGGCGACTTTTCTCCTGAAACCGCTGCGGGCAAGATCTTTACGATGGCGTACATAATCGTGGGTCTGGGTATCTTCGTCACCGCCGCCACGACCGTGGCCGACACGATCCTGTCCCAGGAGGATGAGACTCCGAAAAAATAGGCTCTGGCAAGGTGAGCCACAGCGTGCTTTGCACCTCAGGATCCGCTTGCAAAGTGGGGGCTGAGTCAACCACCGCACTGCCGGAAACCACTAAGAGCTCAAAAATATACATATTTGCTTTTTTGAGTGTAACATACGGAAAAACATACCAGGGGGATGGAATGGAAAAGACTCAGGACGCAAAGATTGTCGACCTTGCGATAAGGTTACTGTTTCTCGGGCTGTTTCTCTACAGCGCCTTGGTCATGGTTGCCCCGCTTGCAAGCGTCGTCATCTGGGCCACAATTCTCTGCGTCGCGCTTTATCCCGCCTTCGATTGGCTTCAGTCCAAGCTGGGAGGACGGAAGAAGCTGGCAACGACGATCCTGGTTTTGCTGGGTCTGGTTCTCACATTGGGGCCGGTAGCAACGGCGGTATCTGGGGCTGCGGAACTGGGGTCCGAGTTTGCCGAGCAAGCTGACAAGGGCGAGTTGAAGATACCGCCGGCGCCGGAAGGCCTGAAGGATCTGCCTCTGGTCGGTGCCAAGCTTGCCGATGCCTGGGGCATGTTTGAACGGAACTTGGATGGTGCGCTTGCAAAATACGGCGCGCAAATCCTCGAGATCACCAAATCGCTCTTTGGCAAAGTCCTGGGGATCGGAATCGGGCTTCTCGGCCTTGCGCTGTCGGTGTTGATCATGGGCGCCCTGTTCAGCCCCGGACCGGATCTGGTGCAGGGCCTTCAGCGCTTTGCCAACCGCGTCTTTGCGCCACGCGGCGGCGAATTCGTCACTCTGGCTGGGGCCACGATCCGGAACGTGACCAAGGGCGTAATCGGCGTTGCCGCCATTCAGGCCGTCGTTGTCTGGGTCCTGTTGGCGCTGTTCGGGATATCCTCGGCCGCGACGCTGGCGTTCATCTGCCTGATACTCTCGATCATCCAGATCGGCCCCGGCCTCGTCCTTCTGCCGCTGGTCATCTATGCATGGAGTTCCATGTCCGGCGGTGCGGCGCTGATCTTCACCGTTCTGGCCATTCCCGTCAGCATAATGGACAGCTTCCTGCGGCCGGTTTTCATCTCAAAAGGCCTCGAGACACCGATGCTCGTGATCCTCATCGGGGTTCTGGGCGGGATGATGGCCTATGGCCTGATCGGCATCTTCATGGGTCCGGTCTTGTTCGCCGTCTTCTACGAGTTGTTCAAGGTCTGGATCGACGCCTCACCAGCGACCGATGACACCGCCGAGGGAGCCGCAAAATGAGGAAGACGATCTGGACGACACTGGCCGTCATTCTCATCTTCCTCATCTGGTATCTGGTTGCCGACCGCAAGACGCCGTTCACCGGGAACGCACGGGTAAAGGCCGTGGCGACCCAAATCGTTCCGCAGGTCACGGGAACCGTGATCGAGGTATTGGTAGAAAACGGGCAGGTCGTCTCGGCCGGCGATCTGCTGGTTCGGATCGACCCGAGACCCTACGAGATTGATCGCGACAGAGCCCAGGCCGACCTTGAGGCGGCCACTCAGGAGGTCGGCGCATCCTCGGCCGAGGTAAGTGCGGCGCAAGCCAAGTTGGCCCGCGCGCAGAGCGATCTGGATACGATGCGCATTCAGACGGAGCGGGTCTTCGCGCTCGAGAAGAAAGGGCTGATTGCCATCTCGAAAGCCGACGATGCCCGAGGCCAGCTGGCCGAGTCCGAGGCGAACTATGAAAACGCCAAAGCAGATCTGGAGAAGGCCAAGCAAAGGCTTGGGGACGAAGGGAATGAGAATCCCAAAATCCAACGTGCCTTGGCGGCTTTGGCCGATGCCGAGCTCAATCTGGAATGGACCGAACTGCGCGCGCCGGCTACGGGCGTCATATCCAACTTGTTGATTGCACCCGGCACATACGCCCGGTCCGGCCAGGATCTGCTGACGTTTCTTGATGCGACGGACGTGTGGATCGAGGCGTATTTCACCGAGAACAATCTGGGGCGCGCCACCGTCGGGTCTCCGGTGGATGTCGTGCTGGATATGCACCCCGGTCAGATCATCCCGGGCAAAATCGAAAGCTTCAGCGCGGCGGTCTCGCTGAGTGGCGGCGACACACCCGGACAATTGGCAAGCCCGCCGAGCACCAAAGGCTTTCTGCGCGAACCTGAACGGTTTCCCGTGCGCATCATACTGCCGGGCTACGAGGCCGGAAGCGCGGAAGACGACCTGAGGTTTCAGTTGAACGGTCAGGCGGATGTCATCATGTACCTCAGCGACAACGGGATACTGAACGCGGTCGGTCGGACATACATTCGTTTGGTTTCGATCTTTTCTTATGCGTACTGAGGACAGACACGCCGTTTACAGACTTGCACTGGGTGTGACCGGCGTCTTTTCTCTGGGGCTTTTCCTTGGGTGGCCATTGGCGGTTGTTGGCGCGGTGTTCACCGCGCTCTTCCTTCAGGCACCTACCGCGTTGCCCCTGGCCGCGTTTGCGAAACTGTTCGTTTTCTCGATTGCGTTGATGTTCGTTTCTTTCCTGCTCTCATCGGTTTTCGCGCCCTATCCGGTCGTGTTTCTGATACTGGTGGCGATCGGGATAATCCTGTCCTTCATATGGTCCGTGTCAGGCGCCGGTGTCCTGCCGGGCGTCATCGCCCTGATGGGGGCGCTGATGATCCCCAACCTCGTTCTGCAATCTCCGGATCTGGCGCTGGTGCTTGTATTCTGGATCCCGCTGAACCTGTTGTTTGCCGGTTTCGTATCGACGTTGATGTTCACGCTTATTCCGGCCGCCCCCCAGAACGCCACGCAGGGCAAAGCCGGATCCGCCGCTGACTTTGACAAGCATCGGCGCATCGTCAGAATGTCTCTTGTCACGGTTCCTTTCGCCCTGGCATTTTTTGTGTCTGGGGCGTCTGCCCTGCTGGTTCTGTTCTTTGTGGCTCTTCTCAGCCAGCAGCTCGCTGCGATGCCTGCCGCCGGCAAAGCCGTGGCCAAGGCGATGCTGACGGCAAACCTGCTCGGCGCAGCTGCGTCCATCATCTGCTACGAAGTCAACGTCATCGCGCCGGTCATTCTCACGCCGATCCTGCTGTGCTTTTTCGCCTGTGTGACGCTTGGCGCGCTCGGCAAATCCCAGATCCCGCTGGCCGCCGCCGCCGGATCGGCCCTGACGACGGTCCTGATTGTCTACGGCGGGTCGATTTCACCGTTTTCGGACGAGGCCGATGTCAAAAGCATCACTCGCGTTCTGCAAGTCGCAAGCGCGGCCCTGTTCGTCATCATAGCCTACGTGGTCGTGGATGAGTTCTGGCCGGAAAAGAAACGCGAAAACCCGGTGAATGCATGACGCAGCCGCCAACTTTGGCGCCCGAGGCAAATTGGACTGGCGTCAAAGTTGCAGGGGCGGCCCCAGAAACTCGATCTGCCATTTCTCGGAGAATGCATTCAGCACGTCCCGGTCGGGAACTCCGTCTGCCATGATGTCTCCCAGCCCGTTGAAGAAGGCGACCGTGTCGAAGGATGGCAGTATCATGACCAGTTGCCGCGCTGGCCCGTCGGAAAGATTGCGAAATGCGTGCGCGGCGCCCCCGGGGATCGTTACGACGTCGCCTGTTTCTGCAACAAAACGCTTTCGATCGCACTCGTAGAGATACCGCCCGTCCAAAACGCGAAAGATCTCAGTTTGTGGGTGACGGTGCAGAGGCGGGCCAGACCCCAGTTCATTTATTGTCTCTATGACCGAGATATTATCGTCGGTGGTGTCGTGCGGTATCCGGACAAACTACTGCAGTCCGATCGCCGGGACGTGGATGGGAGGGTCGGTCAACTTCGAATGCCAGAACTGATAGGGCAACAAGGACCCCTCCTTCCTTACCCGCGAAAATAGTTCCGCTTCATGATGACATTTGTCCATCAAGTGAAACAAGCCCGACGGCGGACCCGCATGACCGTGAAGGCCATGCGGGTTTCACGGAACAGATGCCGGATACGCGGACGATCCAGAGGTTGCGGACGCTTCCGGTTCAAGGGACCCGGGGCGAGCGGCGCTGAATGATTGCTCGTCGGGAGTTCTGCAAAACGCCTGCCGACTGCCGGCCCTTCGCGTCAGTTCGTGGTCTCAAGCCCCTCGGGTTTGCCCACAACCACGAAATGCAGCCCGTCCGGGTCCAGCAGCTCGGCCGCGACGCGGTTCACCTCGTCCAGCGTAACCGCGTTCACCTTGTCGTTTCGGGTCGCGATGTAGTCGATCGGAAGCTCTTCCATCTGCATGCCCACCATGATGCCCGCTATCTGGGCATTGCCGTCAAAGCGCAACGGATAAGCGCCGGTCAGATAGGTCTTGGCGTCGTCCAGCTCTTTCTGGGTTACGCCTTCGGTCGCCGCGCGCCGCCATTCGTCGCGAATTACCTCGATAGCCTGCCCGATCCGGTCATTGGCCGAGGATACCGACCCCAGATAGACCGAGGCCAGATCCTTGGGCACCAGATAGGTCCCGACGCCATAGGTCAGGCCGCGTTTTTCGCGCACTTCCTGCATCAGGCGGCTTTCAAAGCCGCCGCCGCCGAGGATGTGGTTCAGGATGTAGGCTGCAAAGAAATCCGGATCGTCGCGGTCGATACCCTTCTGGCCGAACAGCGCCACCGATTGCGGCGTGTCGAACTCGACCACCGTGACGCCACCGGGAATCGTCACCTCTGCATTCCCGGGAATCGGTTTGCCCGTTTCGGACAGGTCCGACAGCAGATTGTCCAGCAACGCACCCAACTCTTCGGGTGTGATGTCGCCCACTGCGCCCACATACAGACGGTCCTTGGCGAAGACGCCTTTGTATGCGTCGATGATGTCGTCACGGGTCAGGGCCGATACGCTGTCGATCGAGCCTTTGCCGTTGGATCCATACGGATGATCGCCATAGGCCATTTTGGCGAATGCCTCACCCGCGATGTCATTGGGGTCGGTCTGTTCCGAGCGCAGCCCGGACAGGACCTGCGCCCGAACCCGGTCGATCGCGTCCTGATCAAAGCGTGGTTGCTGGATTGTGGTGCGCAGCAGGTCAACGGCGTCGTCCCGGTTTTCAGTCAGGAACTGGGCCGAGATCGCAACACTGTCATCGGTGGCCCTGTATCCGATCGACGCCGCCAGGGATTCCAGCGCCCGCGCATAGGTGCGAGAATCCATGTCGCCCGCGCCTTCTTCGAGAAGGCCGCTCATCAGATAGACCGCGCCGCGTTTGTCGGGATCGTCCAGTGACGTGCCCCCGCGGAACCGCAGTTCCAGCGCAGTGAACGGGATCGAGTGATCCTCGACCAGCCAGGCTCGGATGCCGCCGGGCGAGGTGACCTCCTGAATCTTGATCTCGGCCCAGGCAGGCAGAGCGATCAGCAGGGCGATCAAGGGGGCAAGGAAACGGATCATTGGGTCACCTCGTCATCACGCATCAGCCAGCCGGTGACAGACGCTTCGGGCTGAAGCACCTCGCGCGCGGCGGCGATGATTTCTTCGCCGGTGACGGCCTGCAAGATGTCGGGCCAGGCCTGCACGTCCTCGACCGTCAGGCCGCTGGTCAGCGCCCGACCATAGCGGTTGCCGATTCCATCGACGTTGTCTCGGGCATAGACCTGTGCGGCGCGCAGCTGCATCTTGATCCGGTCCAGATCATCCGGGTTGACGCCTTCTGCGATGAAATCGACCACCGCCTGATCCATCGCATCCTCGGCCTCTTGCAGCGACACGCCTTCAGCCGGAACAACGATCAGATCAAAGGTCGTGTCATCCAACGACACCCCACGATAAAACGCCCCGGCATATACAGCCAGTTGCTGCTCAAGCTGCAGTTTCTCGTTCAGGTAGGACGTTGTGCTGCCGCCCAGCAGTTCGGCCAGCAAGAACAACGCGGCAGCCTTTTCCTGTGCACCGGCATCACGCTCGGGCGCGAGGTAGCTGCGCTGAACATATGGTTGCGACACCCGCGCATCCTTGAAGGTCAGACGCCGCTCGGCGGTCTGCGGCGGTTCCTGCGATCGGACCCGTTCAGGCAGGTCCGGGTTGGCGGGGATCACGCCATAATACGTCTCGGCCAAGGCTTTGACCTCGTCCGGGTCCACATCGCCGGTCACCACCAGGATCGCATTGTTGGGCGCATAATAGGTCTGGTAGAAGGACAGCGCGTCCTCCATGTCCAAGGTCTCCATCTCGTGCTTCCAGCCGATCACCGGAACGCCGTAGCGGTGGTTGAGATACTGCGCCGCGCTCATCTGTTCGCCGAACAGGGCACGGGGGTTGTTCTCGGTGCGCTGGTTGCGTTCCTCCAGGATCACGTCGCGCTCGGTGGCGATGTCGCTCTCGGTCAGCCGGATGTTGCGCATCCGGTCGGCCTCCATCTTCATCATCAACTCCAGCCGGTCGGCCGCGACGCGCTGGAAATAGGCTGTGTAGTCATACGAGGTGAAAGCGTTGTCGTTGCCCCCATTGGCCGCAACGGTGGCCGAAAGCTCGCCCGCCGCCATCGTATCGGTGGCCTTGAACAAAAGATGCTCGAGGAAATGCGCCACACCTGACGACCCGATCGGCTCGTCCGCCGATCCGGCCCGATACCAGACCATATGCTGAACCACGGGCGCACGGTGATCTTCGACCACGACGACATCCATGCCGTTGTCCAGGGTAAAGGTAGTGACGGCCTCGTGCCCGGTTTCGGCCAAAACCGGGGTTGCGGTCATCAAAGCGGCGCAAAACGCCAAGGCCCGAGCCATGGGGCATCCTCCGTTTCGTTACGGTGTTCAAACTACGGTGACGCCGAACGGGTTCAAGAGCGATGACGGAAAGTTAAGAATTATTCATCCGGCGGCGACGAGGGTGTTTCCACGCCCTGTCTGCGCAAAGCTTCGGTCTGCACCTGGGGATCGATGGAATTGCGCTTGTAGACCTGCGAATAGCGGTCCACCTTGAACAGGCGCAACCGCGTCCACCGGCTTTGACGCTTGCGGAAATCCGCATCTTCCTGCGCCAGAACCTGGCGGGTGTTGGGGGAAACGCCATAGCGGCTGGAAGCCGTCACCAGCGCCCCGTCCGACGACGGAATACCAGTGCCGGGGTTCAGCGCCCCGGGATTGCCACCCAACGCAGCCACGGCATCGGCATTCGGGTTCGGGTCGGTCAGGTTCGCGCCACCCGGCGTCGGCGCGGGCAGGAACGCATAATCTTTGGGCTGGGTCAGTGGCTTGACCGGCATGACCGAAAACTCGTCAGGCCCGGGCCCTGGCGCTTCGAGATGGCGCAGGCCGATATCGGAACATCCTGCGACCGCAGCAGCAAGTGTCAGAGCAATAATGGCGCGCGGCATCCGCATCTTGGTCTCCAGCCTGTTTCAGGCGCTTTTATCGCATAACATCCGGCGCGTCACGAGGGCTTTTTGCCTTCGAACAGCACCAACCCGAGGGCACCCGCGAAAATGAACACGTCGGCGAGGTTGAAGACGAACGGGTTGTTGATGCCACAGCAAGACATGTTCAGGAAATCCAGAACGTATCCATAAAGCACCCGGTCAACCACGTTCCCCAACGCTCCGCCGATCAGCAATCCGCCGAAAACCAGCATCCGCCTTGATGCGGCCGTACGCCAGAGCCAGACGAAAACGCCGATGCTGATGGCCAGCGAAATAGCGATGAGAAACCAGCGCGCGGCTTCGGAATTGCCCTGAAACAGGCCGAAATTGATGCCGCGGTTCTCGCCGTACCGAAAGGTCAGCAGCGGCGGCAGCACGTCGATGCCGCCGGGCTGGTCGGCCACGCGCAACACGTGGACCACCAGGTACTTGCTGAGCTGGTCGATCACAAATGCGGCCAGCCCGGCCCAGAGCAGAACCCGGGCCCGCATCAGTGACGGAAATGCCGCATGCCGGTGAACACCATGGCCAGACCGGCTTCGTGGGCGGCGGCGATCACCTCGTCATCGCGCATCGACCCGCCCGGCTGGATCACGCAGGTCGCGCCTGCAGCGGCGGCCTCCATCAGCCCGTCGGGGAAGGGGAAGAACGCGTCCGACGCCACGGCCGAGCCGATGGTCAGCGGTTCGGGCAGGCCCAGGGTTTCGGCCATGCGCTCGGCCTTCTTGGCGGCGATCAGGGCGGAATCCACCCGGCTCATCTGACCGGCGCCGACGCCCACCGTGGCCTCGTTCTTGACGTAGACGATGGCGTTCGACTTGACGTGCTTGGCCACTTTCCAGGCAAACAGCAGATCGCGCATCTGCTCAGGCGTGGGGGCCAGCTTGGTTACGACCTTGAGGTCATCCATCTCGATATGCCCGTTGTCTTTGTCCTGCACCAGCAGCCCGCCGGCCACCTGGCGCACGGTCTTGCCGCCGGCGCGCACGTCGGGCAGCGCCTCGGTGGTCAGCAGGCGCAGGTTCTTCTTGGCGGCAAAGATCGCCTTGGCCTCGTCGGTGGCGCCGGGGGCGATCACGACCTCGGTGAAGATGCCGGTGATTTCGCGCGCGGTTTCCGCGTCCAGCGGCCGGTTCAGCGCCACGATCCCGCCAAAGGCCGAGGTCCGGTCGCAGTCGAACGCCGCCTTGTATGCCTCGAGCAGCGTCGCGCCCTTGGCCACGCCGCATGGGTTCGCGTGCTTGATGATGGCACACGCGGCGCTGTCGCGCGGGTCGAACTCGGCCACCAGTTCAAAGGCGGCGTCGGTGTCGTTGATGTTGTTGTAGCTCAGTTCCTTGCCCTGATGCTGCACGGCGGTGGCGACGCCGGGGCGGCCCGAGCCATCGACATAGAACGCCGCCTGCTGGTGGCTGTTCTCGCCATAGCGCAGGGGCTGTTTCAGTTCGCCGGCGAACACGCGGCGCTTGGGCGTGTCGATCTGCAGCGCGTCGGCAAGCCAGCTGGACACGGCTGCGTCATAGGCTCCGGTGCGGGCATAGGCTTTCTGCGCCAGCCACTGGCGGAAGCCCAGCGACGTCTTGCCGTAGTTTTCCTCGAGCTGATCCTGCAGGGCCGAGTAATCCTCGACATCCACTACCACGTTGACGAAGGTGTGGTTCTTGGCCGCGGCGCGGATCATCGCGGGGCCGCCGATGTCGATGTTTTCGATGCATTCGTCATAGCCCGCGCCCTTGGCCACCGTTTCCTCGAACGGGTAGAGGTTGACCACCAGCAGGTCGATCGGGCCGATGCCATGCTCCTGCATCGCTGCCACATGGGCGTCATTGTCGCGCAGCGCCAGCAGGCCGCCATGCACCATCGGGTGCAGCGTCTTGACCCGGCCATCCATCATCTCGGGGAAACCTGTGACCTCGCTGACATCCTTGACCGCAAGCCCGGCATCGCGCAGCGCCTTGGCGGTGCCGCCGGTCGACAGCAGCTCGACCCCGCGGTCGGCCAGGGCCTTGCCCAGATCGATCAATCCGGTCTTGTCGGAAACGGAAAGCAACGCGCGGCGCACGGGGTGAAGGTCGGTCATGGGTCCAAAGATCCTTTTGGCTCAGTCGAAATCGGGCTCGTCCCGGTGCACGTCGCGCACGGCATAGGCTGTATCCTGCGCCTTGCTCAGCGTCCACCGGATGCGCGTCGCATACTCGATTGCGCGACCGGATAGAACGATCTGTTTTGTCGCGCGGGGCTTCAGACGGCCTTTTTCCAGATAAACGCTTGGCTCAAGAGACAATTTTCCGGCGCCGTCATGGCGAAAAACCCAGATCTCGCCGCTTT